>PWZG01000571.1 GCA_003567575.1 PVC group bacterium
GCGCGATGGCGCGCAAGCCCGGAAAGATGATATTCAAACCGAGTACGATACGCTTTTCGGTCAGGTGTCCCGTTATTTCAATTCCTTCGGAATGACCCTGGTCGCCTATCCCGTGGGGACCCCCGCCCATGAGGCCATGGGCAACCATGGTAATTTTATCGGGAGGTATCGACGTGGCGCGGATCAGGGCATCGGCATTGCTTTCGACGGCCTGGGCGCGCTGCGTAACGCCACCAGTTGGCACGACCATTTCGGCCCCCCTACGTTAGGCCAGAATTTAGGCAAGCTGCGCCTGTGGTTGCGGGAAATCGTCGAGCACCAGCAACAAATCGACGACCTGAATCAGGAAATCTTGCATTGGGAGCAAAAGATTGACGATGCCGACGCCGTCATCGCGGAAATCGAAGCAGAACTCGCCGATTGCCTGAACCAGTGCGATGCGCTTCAAGCTGACATCGACGACCTGGTTGCGGCGCACGGCGAGTGCCTCGAACAATTGGAACGCCAACGCCGTGCCCAGGACAAGATCGATCGGGCCGCCGGCGAGGGCGAACGCGCCGAAAAAGATCGCCAGCGTCTCAGGGAAAACGCGGATCGGGCCGACGACTTCATCGACGAGCGAGCGGGCTCGCCTGCTGAAGCGCAGCCCGATCGGGACAACGTTCAGGAGGGTCGCAACCACGGTCATGACGCCGAAGATGAAATCCGCGCGGGTCGCGCCAAACTGGAGGAAGCGCGCGCCAAGCTGGCTGACGGCCTGACCGAGGAAGCCGAGCTGCTGGTGGAGCAAGCGCGTGGCCACTTCGAGGCGGCGCGAAACCGGGCACGCGACGGCAACCGATCGCTGAACAGGGGCCTTTCCGGCGCCGGCCGGCGGCCCCGGAAAGTCTGTGAAGACGGGCAGAGCCGGACCGGTGTCACCGGGACCCGCTCCGTTTGGACCGACATCGAGGACTTTCACATCACGCCCCGGGATTCCACCCCCGAGCAATATGACCGTCAGCTTAAGAACAAGGACAACATTCTCCAGGGACTCCGCGACCTGATGCGGATGGTCGGGTATCTCGGCAAACTTCAGGATGCCACGGGCGTCAATTTGCCGCTGGGCGGCACCAGCGTATCCGATCCCGTGGGACTCGCCGAGAGCATTGTGGATGCCTATCTCGATCTTTTCAGGCGCCATTTCCCGATGACGGTCTGGATCGATGTCAGCGGCTACACGGCATGGAGCCGCATCGATTGGCTATGCGTCCATGGCCGTTGGGAATCCGAAACCGTCACCGGACGCTACGATGGCACGATCACCGGCCGCTTGGAGATCGGCACCATTTTGGGCGGCGATCGCGAATCCCGTCAGCGACAACTTCAAACGATTTTAACGCGCTTTATGCGACAAAACAATATCGCGCCCCCGGGTTCTTGATTTTTCAAGGCGGGTTGATGGCTTTAAACAAGGAGTGCCAAGGTGAAGCGTTACAGGGCTATAAAAGAGCGGATAACGATTACGGACGACGATAACGTTTTACGAGAGGTGGGCTCGCAATCGTCATCGTCGGCGCTTTCCGTAATCGTCGCCGGACACGATGTCCAGCCGCTTGTACGCGTCAACGAATCGAGAGGACGCGTCCGCTTACGCATGTGCCAACTGCATACCTGTCTGGGTGCGGTGCTCCTGCTTGGAGCGGTGATCGTTGCCGGCAGCGGAAGCTTGCCCGCGGTGAATCTTTCGGTCGACAGTGTCCGGCTTGCCGCCGATCAGGAAGCTGTCGTTTCGATACGGGTAATGCCGCCGAACGGCATTGCGGCGGCGAGTTTAACCTTAGCGTTCGATACCGACGCCCTCGAACTAGTGGGTTGGGAAACCCTGTTGTTTCCGTCATTTGTCGAACAATTCGCCGAAATCGATGACGAACCGTTTTTCGGCGAAACCTTAGAATACCAGGGCGAGCTATACGAACGCCCCGTAGCGCTGCGTATCGTGGATAAGGTAGGTCTGCGCATGGCCGGCGTTCGCCTGGTTCCCGCAGGTCCGAACGAGAGTCGACTTCTCGACTTGCGTTTCCGTCTGAAGCCCGGTGCGGAACCGGGTTTCTATCCGCTCGATATTGAACCGACAGTTTTGAGGTCTATCGATGCAGGCTATCCTGAAGACGGCATATCGATCGATCCGCTTTTGACCTGGATCACGCCTACTCCGGACACGCCGGAATCGGACTATCCATCAATATTGACAGCCGACGGCCTGACAGACGCGGCGCCCCGCGGATGGTTAACCTTTACGTTCCTCTTTTCCGATGAATCGCGGAATCAACTCGATGATGGCTGGGAAATACGTTATTTTGGCGCAACTGGCCTGACCGGCCCCCTGGATGACTGGGACCAGGATGGCTTGATCAATATTCTCGAGTATTTCCACGGTGGCAATCCAACCGTACGCTCGAGCATTCCCCAGATGCATCCCGTAAAGACAGCGGATGACCGCCTATTGATCCGGTTTCCGATCGCACCGACAATTATGATTTTCGAGGTCGAAACCTCGACCGATCTTATACGCTGGACGTCGTTACCCCCGGATACGGTAACCATGACTCTGCGTCCCGATCTAGGTCACACCGACAACTGGACAATGTTGGAGATCTCTGTGCCGATCCCGGAAAACGCTGTTCACGGGCATTTCAGACTACGGATCGGTTATCCTTGAGCGCGGTTATTTCGCGGCCTGCTTTACCATCGATGATCACGGCTTGCATGCGGCACCCGATCGACACACCCCATTGCCAAGTTGACACCTTGCCAATCTGATATTGACAAGTGCTTTTGTCTCTGTCACAATAATGAATTGTTGCTTTACGAGGGCAACGTTGTGTCAGCATTATGAGTGATTCACGAGACAAACTGGGCGACAATTTACCGTTTGACGCACTGGATTTGGCGCCAGCCTGGGCCCAGGGACCCCGCACGCCAACCCGTGCAAACAATGAAACTACGGATGATGTATCCGATCGACGGTCACGTCCCAGCCATCGTCTCCGGAACAGTTCGCGTAGACCATCCAACGATGGGTTTGCCCATCGTGAGAAGCGACGGCCACGGTCGCGAGAGGATACACCCTCAACACCCCATCAACGCAACCATGACCCACGGTTATCGGGGACGTCTTCCCGGCGCCATCAACCGCGCGAAATATCAATTCTACCGATCACGGTTCATTTTATTCCGGCGCGTCATGGCATGGAAAGTTTGGCGCGACGTCTTGCCGAAAGCCGACGGGCATTTCCGCTAGGTAAATTGACGGCATTGTTTCTTGACCGCCTCGATTCTCTGGTTGTGCGACTATCGCCCGATCTCCAATCGTCCGGTGATGGAGCAGACGGGACATCGCCTTTAACGCTGTTTCAATGCCGGTTATGCCGCACAGTATATCTCGACCGGGAGCCCTTGATTCAGCATATGTTAACCCAGCATCTGGATCGTTTCTACCGAGTTCACGAAAGCGAAAACGAACCCCCGAACGGCAACTTTGTCTGTGTAGCGCGCTGCGGCTTGTCCGGCGAATTGATTGGGCCGCCCAATTATCACGGCTATCATGAACGCTTAACCACGTTGCATCGGGAACGATATCCCCATCTTTCCTTCGAGGCTTACCGGTCTAAACTGGATATGATCCGCGATCCGGAGGTGATTGAAGCTTGGAAACAATCAATGCGCAAACAAACCGTTTATTTTCCGGTCAGCCAGACCGGGAATCCGTCCTCTATACCGGAACCGGATGCGGAGACTACCGCCAGCACGGATCCGGCACCGGTAACCGGTCAGGATGGACTGGCCGGTTTCAACGAGGTCAAACAGCATTTTTTACAGCATGTTTACCCCGATACCGCGCTCGAATGTATTTCCTGCGTCATTCCCGGGACGGTCGCGCGCGAAATTGAGGACGAAAATCTGCGTCGTTGGATCGAAAGCGCATGGAGACGCGAATCGCGCTCGATCATGCGCACGGCGATAACCATCCGCGGCATTTTCCGGTCGCTGGGTTTTAGTGCGTTCAAGACCGCCGATCAACGCGTGTTCATGACCGCTGTCGCCCCTAATCCACTACAGGATGCAGAAACGGTTGACACAATTAAAAGCATTATTGATTACGTGGATAACCATCCCGGTTGTACGCGCGCCGCCCTTTGGGAAGATTTGGGATTCGGCGACGACAGAACAGCCGGAACTGCGGTCGACCGCCATTTCCGTTTACTGATTGATAAGGGACGCCTGATTTTTTTTCATGACGGAACCTTGACCCTGCCCCATCATCTGCATGCCATACGAGGACCGACGACAGCGAAAAAACCAAAGCGTAAAAAATCCAGGACACCAAAGAAGAAATTGAAGAGTTAATGGACTGGCATCGTTTAGGTAAAGATTTGGACGCCTCGACACCGATTGATGATGAGACGGCGCTGGATATTCTGGGGACGCCTGCCTGTCAAATACCCGAAATGTTGGCGGCAGCCAGCAGGATTCGATTACGCCAATTCGGACCTAATATCAGTGCCTGTGCGATTGTCAACGCCCGCAGCGGCGCCTGCGGCGAAGATTGCGCGTTTTGCGCACAATCCGCCCTTCACCAAACCGGCGCTGCGGTTTATCCCTTGCTTGACGACGAGCAACTGGCCGCATCCTACCGCAAGGCAACACAGCACCCGATCCAGCACTTTGGTATCGTCACCAGCGGCGATGCGCTGGAACCGGCCGAGACACAACGTCTGGCTGCGCTGACCCGGGCGACCGGCGAAATCAATCACGTTCACTGGTGCGCATCGCTGGGTTCCCTGTCGCCGGCGGAATTGAAACGGCTACGTAAAGCCGGCGTACGGCGATATCATCACAACATCGAAACGGCGCCCGATCATTTCCCGAAAATATGTTCGACGCATTCATTCACGGAACGTTTGGATACGGTCCGTGCCGCCCGGTCTGCCGGTCTGGAGGTATGTTGCGGCGGTATTCTTGGTATGGGCGAAACACCCGCGCAACGGGTGGCCATGGCAAGAATTCTTTCGGCGGAACAAGTCGATGCCATCCCTTTGAATTTTCTGGTACCGGTCCCCGGTACACGTCTGGAAAACATGCAACCCATGTCGCCGTTGGACATTTTACGGACTGTGGCCATGTTTCGGATGGTCTGTCCAACCGCCGAAATCAAAGTCTGCGCTGGACGGCTGCTGTTGCGCGATTTACAGTCGATGGTCTTCTATGCCGGCGCCACCGGTATCATGATCGGCGATTTACTGACCGTTGCCGGTCGCGACCCGGAAACCGATTTACAGATGCTACGCGATCTCGAGGTAATTGATGAATGATCCGGCATGGTTGGACGCCCGGTTGAACGACTGGCGCCGGCGGGGACTGGAACGCGAATTATGGACTGCCCCACCCTCTTCTTCCGACATTTTGAATTTTGCCGACAACGATTATCTCGATTTATCACGCCATCCTGACGTCATTGCCGGTGCAATCACCGCTTTGCAAAATAATGGTACCGGTGCGCGCGCCTCTCGGGTCATGGCCGGCAATCTGCCTTGTCACCGCACCTTGGAACGCCGACTGGCCGATCTCAAGGGATATCCCGATGCACTGCTGTTTGGCAGCGGGTTTCTGGCCAATCTGGGGGTTATGACGGCATTGGCCGGCCGCGGCGATGCAGTCCTGATCGATCGACTGGCGCATGCCAGTCTGATCGATGGCGCCCGGCTCAGCGGCGCGCGGATATGGCGTTTCAAGCATAACGATCCAGACCATTTACACGCCTTACTGCAACAAATTCCCGAAACAGCGCGCCGACTGGTCGTTACGGAATCCGTGTTCAGCATGGACGGCGATCGAGCACCGTTGCGGACGATCGCCCAAGTTGCCGCCAACGGCAACGCCTTACTGCTGTTCGATGAAGCTCACGCCACCGGCGTTTTCGGCGAGGCCGGCGCCGGGCTGATGCATCCTGGCGAAACGGAAGATCAACCGACCGTTGTCATCGGTACGCTCAGCAAGGCACTGGGCGCTTACGGCGGTTTCGCGGTATGCTCCGATAAGATGCGCACCTACCTTATCCAGCGGGCACGTTCGTTCACCTACTCGACCGCCTTGCCACCCGCTGCCGTCGGCGCCGCGCTGGCGGCATTGGATATCTGTCGCCGCGAACCGCAACCGGGCAGGGAATTACTGCGGCGCGCCGCTCGCTTTCGCAAGCATCTGCAAGCGGGCGGCGCAAACACCGGTGCCAGCGCCAGTCAGATCGTTCCCGTCATGCTGGGTGATAACACACATGCCTTGCAACTGGCCGATGCCTTGCGCCGGCATAACATATTCTGCCTGGCTATCCGGCCGCCGACCGTGCCGGCCGGCAGCGCACGCATCCGTTTCTCGGTTACCCTGCGTCATCAGGATGCCGATCTCGATCGGACCGCCGATCGTACCCTGGATATCATGCGCCGCCATGGATTGCTTTGAGCAGGCGCGAAAACAAGTTTCCCGCCGTCAGTTTTTTTGCACTATCGATGACAAAACCATGACATGTATCCGTCATACTATACTTCATAGATTGACTAATGGCTTCGCCAACCCTCACCCCGGCCCTTCCTCAGCGGGAGAGGGTGAAAGGTAGCGTAGACAGCAAACAGTTTTCTTGTTTTATATTGCAGACACTCTCGATTAAGGTACCAGAAAAGGCAGCATACTATGAATATACTACTACTAAACCCGGAATTTCCCGACACGTTCTGGAGTTATAAACACGCCTTGAGCTTTACTGGTAAACGCGCAACATTTCCGCCGCTGGGACTGGCGACAATTGCCGCACTGCTGCCCGCCCAATGGAATATGCGGGTCATCGATATGAATGTGACGAAACTGCGTTCGCGCGATCTGGTGTGGGCCGACTACGCGTTCATCGGTGCCATGACCGTTCAGCGCGATGCCGCGCGTAAGCTGATTGCGCGCTGTAACGCGTCGGATCTGCCGGTTGTGGCGGGCGGCCCGCTGTTTACGATGGAACACGAATCGTTTGACGGCGTAGCCCATTTCATCCTTAACGAAGCCGAAATCACGTTGCCGCGATTTCTCGCGGATCTGGCCAACGGGCAAGCACAGCCGGTTTATGCATCGGAAGATTTTGCGGACATGACACAGACCCCCATCCCGCGCTGGGATAAGATTGCCCTGAAATCCTATCATGCCATGAGCATTCAATATTCGCGCGGTTGCCCGTTCAACTGCGATTTCTGTAATATCACATCGTTGTTGGGGCACCGGGTAAGAATCAAGAATACTGAACAGATTATTGCCGAACTGGATGCACTTTACGACAACGGCTGGCGCGGCCGGATGTTTTTCGTGGACGACAATTTCATCGGCAACAAACGCCGTCTCAAGAACGATCTTTTGCCGGCGCTGATTGAATGGCGCCGTACCCGCAAAGGCGTTGTCTTCCAGACTGAAGCATCCATCGATCTGGCCGATGACGAATCTCTGATGACCCTGATGCGCGATGCCGGTTTCGATACGGTTTTCATCGGAATTGAAACACCGGACGAATCGGCGCTATCCGAATGCGGCAAAAACCAGAACACCCGCCGCGACCTGGTGGCTGATGTCCACAAGATTCAACGCGCAGGCATGCAGGTACAAGGCGGGTTTATTGTCGGATTCGACTGCGACGAGCCGTCGGTATTTCAACGGCAAATTGATTTCATCCAAAAGAGCGGCATTGTGACGGCCATGGTCGGTCTGCTGCAAGCGCCACAGGGTACTCGCCTATATCAACGCATGGCCAAACTGGGACGATTACGGGGTAACGCTTCAGGGGATAACGTCGAAGGCACCACAAATATCCAGCCGGTCATGGATTTCGATCGTCTGCATGCCGGGTATACCGAAATATTACATCATATTTATACGCCGCGGAATTATTACCGGCGTATCCGTTCCCTGTTGCGCGAAACACCGCGACCGAAATTTCGTCGCGCATGCAGCGCGTCGGACATCAAGGCGATGCTTCGTTCGCTCTACCGTCTCGGTGTTTTGGGCAAGGAACGTCTGCACTACTGGCATTTGCTGGCCTGGACATTCGTACGGCGTCCAAGATTGTTGCCGCTGGCTATCACGCTCGCTATTTCGGGATATCATTATCGCATGGTATGCGAACGGCATATCCGCTGAAATTGCTCAGCAATGCATGCCGCCGTCCATGAGGATGTTTTCGCCGGTAAGATATTTGGACGCCTCACTGGCCAGAAAC
>PWZG01000217.1 GCA_003567575.1 PVC group bacterium
ACTTCACCGACGCGCAGTTCCATACCGCCGCCCATTTGGCCTATGCCTGCGGTGCCGACGGCGTGAGCCTGTTCAACTTCGTCTATTATCGTCAGTGGGATGCCTACGGGCACCAGGGCACGGGCGGGCGCATCGTGCAACCGGTTCCCTTTCACGTGCTCCGGCGCCTGCACGATCCGCGGTGGCTGGCGCGACAGCCGCAGCACTGGTTTCTCAGTCGCGGCTACGGCGGCTACGATCCCCGGATGCTCGGCGGCGGCAAGATGATGATGAACGCCCGCGAAAATCCGCGGTCGCCGTTCCCGGTCGTCCTCGAACCGGGCCAGCGGATCTGCTGCACGCTCGATATGACGCCGCCGGACGGCGGCTGGCAGCAAGCCGGGCGCTGCCGGATCCAAGCCCGCGCATCGCTGGCCGGGACGAAGTTGGGCTTGCGCCTGAACGGAACGGCACTGGCATCGACTCCGGACGTGAGCGAACCGTTTGAGAATCCCTACCGGTACCGCGAGCCGAGTCCCTTGGGAAAGCCCGAAGACTACCAGGCATGGATCGTCCCGGCGGAACTGCTCAGGGACGACGAGAACGTGTTCGAGATCAGCATGGCCGACGGGAAGCCGACGGAACTGTTTTATATGGATGTAGCGATGAAATGAGGAGGCTCTTGCAAAACCTCGGTCTACCCGATCCCCGGAACCTTTCATGAACCTGCATCGACTCCGTTTGTGGGACGGGATGGCATCCCGTCCTACGAAGCCTGCAACCGGTATGCATGACCGACAGGGTTTTGCAAGAGCCTCTGAGTTTAACGATTAAGGAGACAACACAATGAACACCCCAATGTATATCCACACCCGCAAGCAACTGTTCGCCGACCGGCGGCTGATCGATTCCAGTCGCGGCGTGCGGCTGACACTGAACCCGCCTTATCAGACGGGCGAGGAGAACGTCTTCCGTGACACTTGGTGGGAACAGAAGCCCGGCAGCAAGATCGGCGGATACAGCACAATCCGGCGGGAAAACGGCAAGTTCCGCCTGTGGTATCAGTTCGGTCACCTGTACGAACCATGGAGCAACCACAGCGGCGCGGGGCAATCGGTCCTCTATGCCGAATCGGACGACGGCGTGCATTTCACCAAGCCCGAACTCGGCCTGCACGAGTTCTACGGCAGCCGGGACAACAACGTCGTCATCCCCGGCTACGTGCAGGGCGGACATGTCTGGCTCGATCCCAACGCTCCGCCGGAGTGCCGCTACCGCAGTCAGGGCAACGGCCAGGGATACATCCCGTTTTATGGGTCGCCGGACGGTATACACTGGCAGGAGACACACCGGGTTACGCTACCCTCGTCCATCACCGGCAGCTCCAAGGTCGACGGTCGCACCAACATCCACTGGGATGTCGGACTGGGGCGCTACGTGATGTTCACCCGCCTCGTGTTCATGGCCGAAGAACCGACGCCGAAAGGCTCCGGGCTGTATCGGATGCACCGGGCGGTGCGGCGTTTCGAGTCCGACGACCTGGTCAACTGGGACGACGAAACCATAGTCCTGACCCACGACGATACCGATCTGGCGGCGCACAAGGTTGACCTGCCCGACCAGCCGCCGGTGGATTACAACTTCGCCACCGTGTTCCGCTACCCGGACGAGCACGGCCTCTGGTTCATGCTGGTCACCTGCTACTGGCACTGGTACGAGCGGACCCCGGAGGGGGTCACGCACAATTCCGGCTACAACCTTGGTCCCAACGCCAACGATATCCGGCTGCTGGTCAGCGCCGACGGCAAAACGTTCGAATGGCTCGGTGACCGTGCGCCGTTCATCCGCCTCGGCCCGGAAGGGCGTTTCGATTCGCGGATGCTGCATGAAATGGCCTACCCCATCCCGATGGAAAACGAACTATGGCTCTACTATGCCGGGCGTAACAGCGAACACGGCCCGGCGCCCTCTAATATCCTCGATCCGGCCGCGTCGGAAGCAAAAGACGCCATCTCCCGCGCCGTCATGCGTCTCGACGGTTTCGTCTCGGCCGATGCCGAATACACCGGCGGCGAACTGACCACGCCGTCGCTGATCTTCGCGGGCGAGCGCCTGCTGCTGAACGTGGACACCAGCGGGGGCGGCGAAGTCAAGGTCGAGATTCAGGACGAAGCCGGACTTCCGATCCCCGGCCATACCCTGGCCGACGCCCGTCCGCTGAACGGCAACTCGGTCGCCATGCCCGCGCGCTGGAGCGGCGGTGACAACGTTGGCGCTCTGGCCGGCCGCCCGGTGCGGCTGCGCTTCGTCATGAACGACTGCAAACTGTACGCATTTCAATTCGGTGATAAGAAACGATGAAAGCGAATACCCCCAGACCTTATCGGTACGACCGGGCGGCATATCTGCCGCACCCGTCATGGACTGGAATACGCCATCGAGGAGCGGAGCGTCCAGGGTCGGCGAACCGGTCGGACAGGAGATGTGGCCGTGCTGGCCGGCGCGCGGGCTACTTTCGGCAGGGCCTGCGACGGCAAGCCACAGGTCGCTTCGACCTTATTGGATATCGGGGGTGTCGATATGTATGCGCTGTTCAAATGGTTCTCAGCACATCCCTATCAAATTCGGCCGTTCCCGCTGAATCCTGAAATCCTGCCGGGACTTTTACGCAAAATGCGGAAAGGACCGGTTTTCGGCATGGGCGCTTTTCCATCGATGGTCGAACAGGCGGTGTGCGACGGCGTCGTCGATTTCCCACGGGATCTGCGTCCCGATCTTTGTCATTCTTGATCTTCGTCTTTTCTTTTGGCTTGCGAAAAGGACCGCGAAAATTGTAATGTTTGGAAACTTAGCGTTGGTACGTCGTCTTTTATTCATCGGTATCTATCAATAGTTGGGGATTAGCGTGGGCGCCCAATGATTTCGGATCATCGCCGCCATTCGCGGGCTGCCCTCAAAGCGCCCGTCTTCATTCACCCGGGTGAAGTAGGCCGTCTCGTAGAGATTGTAAGCGGTAACATCCGGATGGCGGCACACCCGCTCGATTTCCCAGGCCAAGTGTTCGTGCGGACCCTCGAAGGTTACGATATTCTTGCTGCGGCAGGACTGGTAAATGAAGGGTATGCAGGCTTCGCGCGCAGCCAGGCCGATACGGTCCACGATGCGGGTCAGGTTTTCCGGACGCAAAACGAAAGCGCCGCGGAACTCGACATAGTCGGCGATGTCGCGCACCCATGTCTCCCATTGCCATTCGATATTCATCGGCAACGGTTTGCCGGGCCACCACATGCCGGGGCGGCGGTCTTCGCTCTGGAACATGTTGGCGTTGACATGCACGCCCAGTTCCTTGCCCGCACCGTGCAGCAAGTCGGCGGCATCGCGCAGGAATTGCGTATAGGCCGTTCCGTTTACCCGCTCCAACTCCGCCACGTTGTCCCTGTGAGCCATCGCCGCGAGGGCCGGCTCGTTGTATCCGTAGGCCCAGGGATCGCTCGGCTTGTTATGGTTGCCGGTGCGGATGTTAACGCCGTCCACGCCACGGTCGATGCAAAACCGCACGTGTTCCAGCCAATGCCGGCGGACCTCGGGATAGACCGGGCTGAGCGCTCCGGTGACGTGTCCGGGCTTACCCCGCGCGACCACGAGCGCACTATCCGGCCCCAGCCTCATACGCCCCGCGCCCAAGTTAGCCGCGGTTGTGCGGAACGCATTCATAGTTTCGCATAGCTTCAGGAAACGCTTCGTGTCGTTGAGAATTTCCTGGGCTTCAGGATACCTCAAGTAACGGGTACCACCCAGGCATGCCATGTGGCGGGTGCGTTCCAAAAGCTTTTCGGGATCCGTCGGGGCGGGAGCCAATTCCGCGGGTATGGTCTGCCCATTCGCATTGACCAACTCCACAATGTGCTCGGACTCATTGGAAACATCAACCGTCTGAGTACCAGCATGACGACAGATTTTAACACAGTCCGTTTCGTCGGGAAGTTCCAGACCCCCAAACTCCAAAACGCGGCAACCGCCTTCCTCGTAGGGCAGCAGGGTACGGTACTCGGTGGTTTCCTTGAAGACAACCGGTCCCTTGTACTTGACGAATGATTCGCCACACTCCAAACGGGTGGTCCAAATGGAAAAATCGGCGGCGTAAATCTCCGTCGGATCAAGGCGGCGTGCAATGATCCGGATAGCGACAATATCTCCGCCAGGGTCTACCGCGTCGTGAGGCGCACGAGCCAAGCGCATTTCCGAGTGCTCGGCCACGAAGGGCCGGAGCACATGGACGATACCCCAGCGATCTTCAAGCAGCGGAATACCCTCCGGCTTGGGGAATCCCCTTGGCAACCCGCGCCCACCGCCACCCAGGCCGCCTTCGAAAGGCTTGAAGATCACGTCAAAACGCATTCCGTGCCGGTGAGCCGCTTCGCAGGCGTTGGCCAGCAAGTCGTATCCCGCGGGTGAGTCCGCGTCGTAGAAAGACCACATGGTATCCAAGATCCACTGGTGCCGCCTGGAGCCGAGCGAAGCGCAGTAAGCCATCATCTGGTCAATATTGTCCGGCGTAAACCAATTCGCGCGATCGCCCAAAGCGATCAAATCGTCCAGGAAATCGGTGGTGGTGCAAAGCGTCTTATGCATCAATGGTTCTCCTTAAATATGCTTCAACGTATCCAACGGAATCGCGGCGGTTTCGATATCCTCCTTGTTGATCGAATAAATCACATGCAATGTATCCCCGGCAACCGTCGCGTGCGGGTATTGGAAACCGATGTCTTTGGCCTGACCTTCGAACCGGCGCGGTGGGGCGTTGCAGGCGATGACTGCGTGCCGGTCAAAGGTCAAGCCGTCGGCGGCCAATGAAATCACCAGCGGGTCTCGGCCGTTGCCTGGATTGTTGATTACGTAGGCCGTTCCGTCGGGAAGATTGCCGGCGGTTGACCGCGAATAGGCATCGGGGAACGGCATGCGGCGTGGCAGGCCCCATGTTTTTCCGTCGCGGCTGAAATGCGCGTACTGGCTGTGCGATCCCCTGGAAACATCGCGCCAAATCCGCGCGAGCGTTCCGTCCGGCAAGCGCCAGGCGGGCGTCGGTTCGCAGAGTCGATGCCCGTCCGCCGCCCATACATGACAGGTATGATGCAAAAACTCCCAGCTCGGCCAGTGTTCGGGTGTCGCCAAAAAGGCATTGATGGCCGCGGCGGTTTCGGCAAATTCCGGATCGGCGACGCCTGAATATGCCGGGAACCCCGGCACGGGATCGGGCGGGTTATCGACCAGCCAGAAAATCGGCCCGTTCTTTTCCGGCGTCACGGCGCGCGCCAGCCGTCCCAGACCCGGACGCGACCAAAATTCCCGTGAGACGACATCGGTTGCTTGAGGAATTCCGGTCGGTGGCGCCATGAAAATCTTTTCGCCCAGCAGGTGCGCCTCGGCGATGGCATACAGTGTATCGTCCACCACGGCAAAGCCATTGGCGATCAGGACACGGTCGCGCAGGTTATCCTGTTCGGCGCGCGCGCGTATGTGATCGTGCGGCGGGAATAATTCGGATACCGGCTGCCAGGTGATGCCGCCGTCCATCGAGCGGGTAAACCGTACGCGTTGGCCGGAGGCATCCTCGTCGCGGGCATGATTTGACCACGTGGCGTACAGCGTGCCCCGGTGTTGCGCGATGTAGCTGTGATGGCTGTAGGCGTCTTCGTTTTCTTCCGCCCGGTACAGCGTACGTTTACGTATCTGATCGAGCACCGGTAATCCGACGGTCGGTGTCGACTCGCGATTGATATCGTTCGCCCAGCGGACTTCAAGTCCGCAAGGGTCAGCAATAGTTGTTTTGGTTTTCATTGAAGGTATCCTTTGCATTTCTGCCAGGCTGGAGCCTGGCGTTCCCAGGGGTTGATTCGATCCCGAGTTTTGCTTGCACGATCGAAACCTCGAGACAACGGGGTTGTACACCCTGCCGGATCGATGCGGCGGCCGCGAATCCCGCGGCTGCTCCCGTGGCCATGCAAATGTTTTGCATGCGGTATGACGCATGCGCGGCGTGATCTCCGCTGATACAGCGTCCGGCCAGCAGGAGACCATCCGTGTTCTCCGGCACCAGGCATCGGTATGGGATATCGTAGGGTTCGGGACGGGGATCCTTGCCGGACGGATGGCTTTCCGAGACCCCTTCGGCTTGTCCCGGACCGGCGGGATTATGGACATCGAGCGGCGCCCGGCAGCCGGTCACAACGGCATCCGGCCAGCGCCGTCCGCTCAAACAATCCTCGCGGGTCAGGCAAACCAGTCCCCGAAACCGGCGCGTTTCTCTTACACCGACGGTATCGGCCACGCGTGCTACATGGGCATCTTCGTAGCCGGGCGCATAGCGGCGCAGAAAATCCATGACGACCGGGATTTGTCGTCTGCCTTCAAGTTCCGCCCGGGTTAGATCGAACCCATTGGTCGCATCGATATAATTCGTCTGCGTGGCATTGATATACCGATCCGACTCCCGATTGGCCATATAGGTGCGTACCATGCCGATGTTCCATGGCAGTTCGCCCCGCTCGCGGGCGGCCATGGTCACATGGTTCCACGAGCCTTCGGGGAATTTATAATTGGCGCGCCCGCCGTTGGCCTCCATCGAGCGTTCATGGGCCACGCCGCTGACCCGGAACATGATGGTCGTCGGCTGCATCAACCCGTCGTTTTCCCGTCCCATATCGAACGCCGCCCCGGCCAGGAACGCCACGATGCCGTCGCCCGTGGCGTCAACGAGGCGGTCGGCAATCACGTCCATCGGACCGGACGGCGTGGCGATACGCACGCCGCGAACGGTTTTGCGGTGTTCAATGGTTTCCGTAATCACATCAAAAACCGTTGCATGCAACAACAGGGTCACGCCGTGAGCGATCACCAAGTCGGCATACGCCAGATCGAGAAATTCACTGTCGTTTTCATGACCCTTGACAGACGCGAAAAGCGACTTCACGGCGGGCGGATTCTCCGGAACCTTGAACTGGTTGACGAGTCCGTTCGTCCCCATGCCTCCTAAACGGGAGTATCGTTCGACAAGCAGGGTTTTACATCCTGTCGTCGCCGCGGCAACGGCGGCCGCGATACCGGCCGGACCGCCACCACAGACTACCAAGTCGTATGCCAACCGGGATATTTCTATTTCATTTCGTTCCATGTTCATCCTTGGACATCCGCTTCCCATTCCCTCAATGCGGATTGGAGTTTCTTGACGATTTCTGGATATCGCGCGGCCAAATCATCGGTTTCCCCGAGATCGTCATCCAGGTTAAACAACATGTCTTTCCCGCTCTGCCGAACCAGTTTCCATGGGCCTTCACGAACCGCTGCTTTGTCCGGTCCCGTTCGCCAGAAAAGGTTTCGTTCGCGTAATGACTCCCCTCGCAGCAGGTGCGCCGAGACATCAATACCGTCAAAGGCAACACCCGGCGGCATTTCCTGACCAGCAATGGAAAGCAGGGTCGGGAAAACATCCATCGTCATAACGGTTTCGCCACTGACCCGGCCGCCGGGAATGTTGCCGGGCCAACGGCAGAACGCCGGAACACGATGACCGCCTTCAAACATGTCACCTTTGGCGCCGCGCAGGGGCGCATTGTCCGTCACTTCATGATGCCCACCGTTATCCGACATATAGACGGTATGGTATTTCCCGAAAAAAGCGGTGGCGTAGCCGGCCTCGGAAAAGGCGCGCCCGAAATTCATTTCCCTCCATGACAACCGGGGTTGTTCCTCTTTCGGTTTCCCACCCGGCAGGATCCCGGGCAGCACGAATTCCACCCCGCATCGTTGCTGGAAACGACCGGTCAGCAAAGCGGCGCGAGTCGGTGAACACATGGCCCCGTTGGAATGGAAATCCGTGAACCGGATCCCCTCCCCCGCCAACCGATCGATATTCGGGGTATGATGCCGATTGGGCGCATAACACGACAGGTCGTTATAGCCGAGGTCATCGGAAAGAAAGATGACAATATTCGGGGGGTTACAATTCATTACCGCTACTCCTGAATGGCACTTACTTAAGACGATCCTTCAATATATCGGCCATCTGGAGACGGCCGTCCCCGGCCGTTTTCCTTCCGGCGGGGGACCGCCGGCTCCAGGCAATTTTGTCCAATCATGGCCTTAAGTAAGTGCCATTCCCGCTACTCCTTGGGTGCATAAAAGCTCAATCACCGAACCCTGATCAGTGTGCCAACGGGCGGCAGGGTTTCGTAAGCGCCCATATCTACCGTTCCCATCAGAATCCGCGGATTCCCCGCCAGATCTACGGAGCCGGCCATCCA
>PWZG01000467.1 GCA_003567575.1 PVC group bacterium
CCTGGGCGATATCCGGGTGGTGACCACCGTTCGCGATCTCGGCGAACTCGATTTGCGCGAGGCAGTCACGGAGCCTCAACCCAACCCCATAGTGCGACCAAGGGTCCCTCTTCAGGTGCAACATGCTCATCATCTTGAGCAGCCGGAATTAGTAGTTATCAATAAATTATCTATAGATATCACTGTATATCTTATCGGACCACAAAGAGATATTCTCAGCATCCCGGCTCACTCAACGCAATCGATATCCATCCTACCAGGTCACTACACGTGTAAAATAGGAGCAAGAGGAGTTGATACTCGCGAAGAACGTTTATTTATTTATAGTCAACGCAGATACACATTGACAGTTACACATTGACAGTGCGATAATAATGCTGTGTCTAAACATACGCTGCTGAGTCCGTCGCTACCGCGCCACCGCAGAGAGTTCACGTTACCAAGCATGACCCGCTGACCGCGACAACGCGCGATGAGGTCCGCTATCAGGAGTTCACCCACATGCCCAAACTCGTATTTACCAAGGGACCGCATGCCGGTCAAGAAGTGCAGTTACCGGAAACCGGTTCGCTGACTATCGGCCGCCGTCCTGAATGCGATCTTCATATTCAAGACGATATGATGTCAGGGAAACATGCCCGCCTTGAACAAGTCAATGACGGCTGGAAAATTGAAGATCTCGACAGTTCCAACGGTACGTTCGTCAATGGCGAAGCGGTCCACACTACCTTGTTGCACGACAACGACGTCATCGTTCTGGGCGGCGACACGGAATTCACCTTGCATACGAATGGCGCCGACAGCGCCGGCCGTACGCCGGCGCCCGGCCTATCCGGCGTTGAATCTTCGGAACCCCGTGTCTCCGCTCCGCCACGGCCGCCCGTGGCGGTTCCACAGGCTTCACAACAGGATTTGGAATTGGTAAAGAGAATGCGCGGTTTGACCGACAGCATCAAAAAGGAAGTCGGCAAGGTCATTGTCGGCCAGTTGGAAATGGTCGACCAAATCCTGATGTCCATGATCGCCGGCGGACACGCACTGCTGATCGGCATGCCCGGGATGGCGAAGACTTTAACGGTTTCAACGATTGCCAAGGTGCTCGACCTCGATTTTAAGCGTATTCAGTTCACTCCGGATCTTATGCCGACCGATATTACCGGCACGGAAATCCTCGAAACCAACAGGGATACCAACGAAAAGGAATTCCGGTTCATTAAGGGACCATTATTCTGCAACCTGCTGTTGGCGGACGAAATCAACCGTACCCCGCCGAAAACGCAGGCGGCGCTGCTCGAAGCCATGCAGGAAAAATGTATTACCACCGGTAACGTCACTTATACACTCGATCCGCCGTTTTTCGTTCTGGCAACGCAGAACCCGCTCGAACAGGAAGGAACCTATCCGCTACCGGAAGCGCAGCAGGATCGGTTCATGTTCAATATCTGGGTCGACTATCCCAGCGCCGAAGAGGAGGAGATTATCATCGGTTCCACGACAGTGGGCAAGAAAATCGAACCCCAAAAAGTTTTGAGCAAGGAACAGGTCCTGCAATTACAGGATGTCGTAAAGAAAATCCCGGTATCGGAACACGTCATCAAGTATACCATCCGACTGGTTCGCGCAACGCGGCCGGCGGATCCTGAAGCGCCGGAAATTGCCCGTGAATTCGTTTCTACCGGCGCCGGACCACGGGCCGGCCAGTTTTTGGTTCTGGCGGCCAAGGCGCGCGCAGTGCTTGAAGGACGTATTCACGTCAGTTGCAACGATATCCGCGCGGCTGCCATCCCGGTATTGCGCCATCGCGTCTATACCAATTTCGCTGCCGATTCCGAAGGGTTAACCGCAATGGATATCGTCAAGAAACTGGTTGATACCGTTGCCGAACCCGGCGAAGAAGCCTATAGCGAAGAGAAAAAGGGCAAAGACAAGAAAATCGGCAAGAAATAAAATCCGCCATGCTGTTCGACTCGCATGTCCACTTCGATACTTCGAGAGGCGAATACGGTATCAAAGCGCTGGTTGAGCGGGCGGTTGCCGCCGGTGTCAACGAAATGCTTGCCGTCGGCGGCAGTCCCTCCCTGAACCGTCATGCCGTTGCCGCTGCTCGCTTGTTCCCGCATACGGTGCGCGCGGCGATCGGATGGGATCGCGACCAGGCGCTTGACGGGCGGCGTACCGATATTGCACGGGATCCGCAAGCCATGTTGCATTACTGGAGCACCCGTATCGCCCGCTGTCGCCGTATCGGCATCCAAATCAGCGCCCTGGGCGAGATCGGACTCGACTATCATTATGCCGCCGATACGGCGTCGGACCAACGCCGTTTACTGCGCACGCAACTCGCGACGGCACGTGCGCTGCATCTTCCGGTCATTATCCACACCCGTGACGCCGATGCGGACACGATCGCTTTACTGGTGGAACATGCATGGGCATTGCAGGATAATACCACGTTCCTTCCAGGCGTCGTCCATTGTTTTACCGGAACCGCCGAATTCGCATGCCGTCTTCTTGCACTGGGATTTTTTATCGGATTAAGCGGCATTATAACCTTTGCCAATGCCAAAACCTTGCGAGAAACGGCAAAAACGATACCAACCGAAAAATTATTGATCGAGACCGATACACCATATCTTGCTCCGGTCCCCCATCGCGGACATCGCAATCAACCTTCCTTCTTACCGGCCATCCTGCAGTGTCTGGCGGAAATACGCAACGAATCAGCGGAACATCTGGCGGAAATCCCCCGCGCCAATGCGTTGGCACTCTTTTCGCAAAAATCTACAAATGAGAACTCGGTATTAAAGGGTAATCCGCATTCACCATTTAGCGACCTCCCGCAGGGATGCGAAATGTTGAAAGATTGGAGCCCAGTGCAAAATCATAAGCGGCAATACAGGAGACAATAATGATACGTAAAGCGTTGGTTATGGCCGTACATCCGGAACATCGCGAAGAATACGAGCGTCGGCACCAGCCGATATGGGACGATTTACATCAGACCCTAAAGGATCACGGGGTCCACAACTACTCAATTTTTCTCGATCCGGAAACCTATCAGTTGTTTGCTTATCTCGAGATTGAAGACGAGGCCCGTTTTTCGCAAATCGCCGAAACGGATGTTTGTCGCCGCTGGTGGTCATCGATGCGCGAGTTGATGCCGTCTAATCCTGACAACAGTCCCGTCAGTTATGAATTGAAGGAAGTCTTTCATATCGATTAGCGCCTTGCCGGGAAGTTATTCCGAGTGACGGACAACGCCCGACTTGGGGGATTTTCCGCGGAGTTATTAAGCGTCGCATATTTGTCGCACCCTGCGCTCGTCCGGCCGAGGATCCGCCGCGGGCGGACAGGCGGCCGTCTCCATATTTTGGAGACGGCGGTCCCCGCCGTTATCAGAGCGCTATGGTGCGACAATTCTGAGACGCTTAGTACTAGCTTGCTGTCCGATAATTCCGCGTAAACAACTCGAAAAGCCTTGTCATTCAGAGCGAAGTCGAGGAATCTCGGCACTCCGCGACGGACGCAGATCCCTCGACAAGCTCGGGATGACACCGGATTGATTCACACCATTTGTCGGACACCACACTAGCCAGCTTCGCTGAAAGTGTTTAGAGTTCGGTGTCGGGTCGGGGTTGGGGTCGCTTAGCGGATTCGGTTCGCCGTTGCAATCGGCTGCTGATGCTCGAGCGGAACCAGCGAGCGTTGCCGCGACCGGAATCTTGCCCGTTCGCTGTAACCGACGGCAAGGGCCATGGCGGTTGCAGCAGCAAATCCGGCGCCAACATCGCCGGGAGCATGCGCGTCCGATCCGAACGTGATGGGAATACTCCGTTCGTGCGCCAGTTCCAGTATGGCCGGCGCCGGATACATTTCGCCGACCGGCTTACGCAATCCGGCCGTATTGATTTCGATAGCCATTCCCGCCGCCGCAACGCGATCTAGCGCCGGCGCCGCCCATTCACGAAGCTGCTTTTCATCGATTCGATGCCCGAACTTTTTCGGTAGATCAGGATGCGTCAGGACATCGAACAGTCGGGTATCGGCCAGTTTGGCAACCAAGACGAAATAATCCTGCCACGCGCGGCGGATATCCGTTCGATCCCAGACCGCGCGGTTATCGGGATTATCGAATCCCCAACCGCCGATATAATGGATGGATCCCAACACCAGATCGAATGGTTGTTCATTCAGCCAGCGTTCCAGAAACGATTCGCAGCCTTCGTAGTAATCGGCTTCGATACCGAACAGCGTGCGTGGCTTTACGTTCTGCGCCATCAGCGGCCGGATCATGGCGTTATATTCCGCGAATTGATCAAGCTGCATGCGGCAGCGTTCATCGTAGCCGCATGGCGCGGGCGCATGATCGGTAAAACAGATTTCCGCCAACCCCACGCGTTGGGCGACGGCATGATAAGCGGCAGGCTCGCCTTCGGCATGCCGGCACAGCGGGGTATGCAAATGATAATCGTCGGGCAACGCGACAGCGGCAGCCCGCTGCGGCGATAAATAGTCTGTCGTCATCGATTGTGTTCCTCTTTTCGATTGATGTTGCAAAACGTTTAATTTTACATCCGTTACAATAAAAAGAAACGTTATAATTCCCGGCTATCCGCGCGCAACGCTCAGCGCGTACACGCCTGTCGCCCCTGCCAGTCGCAGAATTCGGGCGCATTCGTTCAGTGTCGCCCCGGTAGTCATCACATCGTCGATCACAAGAATGCGTCGCCCCAGGACCCATTCCGGAATACGGACGGTGAATGCGCCACGTACGTTTCGGCGGCGCGCCATCATATTCAGGTGCGTTTGCGAGATCGTATACCGACAGCGTCGCAAGCCGTCACTGTAAGGAATACGTAATCGCCGCGACAATCCACTTGCCAATAAATGCGACTGGTTATAGGTCCGTTCGCGTTGTTTGCGAGCCGAGAGCGGCACAGCCATCACGCCATCGATTTGGGCGACGGGAAAATGGAGACGTGCGCCCGTCTCCAACCATTGGACCATTTCGGCGGCGGTCCAGCAAGCGTTTGCGTATTTGAATTTCTGTATCAGCGTCCCGCATACGCCGGCATATCGCAGTAATGAACGGGCACAGTCAAATGCTGGTGGCGAGCGTTTACAGAATCCGCATTCGAATGCATGCGTTGCGACGCCTTCGGCCGGGTCGCCGCAGCAGCGGCAGAACGGTGGTGTAATCCAGTGCAGCCGTGTCCGGCAATCCCAGCACAGGGTTTGCCCGCCGGCGCCGACCCAGTTGCCGCAAACCGCGCACAGACGCGGATACACTATGTCGCATAATGCATGGATGATAGAAAACATCATGGTCGTCTCAGGCTCTTGCAAAACCTCATTTCAGACGGTCGGTACGGAGCCCGACCCTCCAGAAATCTTCGGAATACGGTTGTCTTTCAACTGGTGGGACGACCTCCGTGTCGTCCGCGGGAGGTTTTGCAAGAGCCTCGTCTATTTTGCATAAAACGGATATCGTGCGGAGTCCATACCGGGCGGAATATATTTCCACCGTTTATACATCCAAAGCCAAAGTTCCGGTCGTTCACGGATACGCGTTTCGAGGTCATGCATCAGGGCAACGGTCAGGGCGCCCGGGTCATCGCCGGTATCGGCAGCCGACATGACCGGTCCCGCAACCGCGCGGTAATCGCCGTTGGCCAGCGGATATCCATAGACAGGGACGACCGCTGCTCCGGTGCGGCCGGCGAGTAATTCGACGATTCCGGAAACCGGTACGGGCAAGCCGAAGAAATCCATCCAGATCCCACCCTCGCTGAGCCGGGTATTCTGATCCAGCAGTAACGCGACCAGTTGATCGTTGCGCAAAGCGCGCAGCAGGCGGCGGGCCGCGCCTTCGCGCGCGACGATTTGCTGACCGGTACGGGTCCGCAAACCGCATAGCCAGCGGTCAAGCGTTTTGTCGCGCATGGGAGAAGCCACGCTAACCGCGGGCGCGCCCGCCAGACTGGCTGCCTGGCCTATGGCTTCCCAATTGCCGAAGTGCGCGCAAACGGCAATCACAGGCGATTGCCGGAATATGACGTTGAATGACGGATCGAATGCGACATGCTTCCGCAATCGGGCGGCGCTATGACGCGCGAACCAGAATAAATCAAGATAGGTCAGTGCCATGGTTTGAAATGCGGCGCGTACGACAGCGTTTTCGCGACCGGCCGCGTTGATGCCGGGCAAGGCAAGGCGCAGATTGGCCTGTGCAATGCGCCGCGATCTGCCATCCATCCGATAGGCGGCGGCGCCCAGCGCTGCCGCCAGGCGAACGACGGAACGGCGCGGCAACCACGGGACCATCGCCATACCGGCGGCAAACGCACCGATTTCAACGGGACTACGCAATTTTCTAACATGATCTTTAATGTTCATTCGCTAAGGTTGCGTTTCCGGGTTTCCGGCCGCGCAATTCACGCAGGTGTTCGTTGACGCAGGAAATCAAACTGGGAAGATGATAACCGCCTTCAAGCAGGGAAATCACGCGGCCGTCCGAGTAGCGGTCGGCCAGCGCGACAACGCGCCGGGTCATGTACGCGTAACCGGATGCGGTCATCATCCAGCCGGCGAGCCGCTCATCAACATGGCCGTCGAATCCGGCGGACACCATTATGATTTCCGGACGATATGCCGCGATAGCGGGCTCGGCTTCGTCACGAAAGGCTTGACACGCATCGTGATCGGTGGATCCCGGCGCCAACGGAATATTCAGGTTGTAACCGGCGCCGGCGTCCTTACCTCGTTCCGATCGCCGGCCGGTTCCCGGGAACAGAGGATACTGATGCAGGCTGACATAAAGAACGCCGGCATCGTCGTAAAACGTATTCTGCGTCCCGTTTCCATGATGAGCATCCCAATCGATGATGGCAATACGGCGCACGCCGTAGCGGCGTTGCAACATACGGGCGCCGATGGCGATCGTATTAAAGAAACAGAATCCCTTGGTATTCGCCCATTCGGCATGATGTCCCGGCGGTCGTACGGCACAAAAAACGCGTTGTGTTTGTCCGGACACCACGTTCTCGACCGCCCATCGCATGGCGCCGACAGCGCCGAGCGCGGCGCGCCAGGTACCCGGCGAAAGAACGGTATCGGGATCGGTATACGTCACGACGCCGGCAGCCGACAGATCGCGAATGGAATCGATATATTGTTTTTGATGAGCGTACGCCAGATCTTCCGCGGAGGCGGGCTCGGACGTAAGCAGAGGGATGCCGGACGGCAGATGATTCAGGACAGCCGACAGCCGCTCAGGTCTCTCCGGATGCCCGATGCCGGGCCGATGGCGGCGACAATCGTAATGTGTGACGACGACAGGTATAGACATAATTCCCGTTAATCTGTTAGAATGTCGCTATTATGAAGGTTAGATGTCCCCATTGCAAACATGTTTTTGCGGTCAGCGGCGAACGCGGCGCGCAACCCTGTCCGGAATGCACCAAAACTTTGTTGCTACCGCGGTTTTTCGGCGATAAAAATCCCGCTGAATACAATCGTGCGGTCCTGCAACGAGAAACGATGAAACGCCGACAAACGTCTTCCGTCGCCGGTTTACCGCCGGCGGGAATGGTTTTTGCGAAGCGGCCCATGCGTATGTTCATGATTATTGCACTGCTGGTCGTTATCGGGGGATTATTGCTGCAACGCGTCAGACAGCCCGGCGACACAACGGAACCGGCACGCATTAAGCTGGCGCTGGAAAACCTGACGACATTACGTATTGCGGTAGAACGTTTTCATCATCACTGTGGCCGTTATCCGACAACTAAAGAAGGCTTGGCGGCCCTATTGCTCAATCCCGATGTAGAAGGATGGAACGGTCCTTACATCCTCGGTTTACGTCCCGACCCCTGGGGACGCCAGTTTCAATATCGCCTGGATAACGGCGAACCGGTAATCACGTCAGTCGGGGCCGACGGAATCGCGGGAACGCAACAGGACCTGAAGGCGCCGCCGCTGCCGCCGGATGCAGCGGATCTCAAAGAAGGCATTATCCGGGTCAAGCCATAGCCATAGTACTCTGCTTCACAAATATGGCAACGTATCGATGGTGCGCGACACGGGTAAAGACCGCCTTAACATTTTGAGCGCAGAAACGCGACGGCTTCACGGATATCTTTTTCCGGGTTATCGCCGACTTCCCGTTCGATGGTGAGAAACCCTTTGTATCCGACATCCTCGAGAGCATCGAGATAGGCATCCCACGGCACGCTACCCTGCCCCAACGGCA
>PWZG01000098.1 GCA_003567575.1 PVC group bacterium
ATCACGGCGCGTTCCTCAATAGACAAATCCCCACACAAACCCGGAAGCGCCTTCGAAATCCGTCATGCCGTCACCTTTCACATGGGGTAGGGTTCGGTCTTTACGTTGGCTGAAAGATCAAATCAGTCTGAAAATCTGGCTCAGAATCGGACCGAGCAGAATCAGGAATACGGCGGGGAAAATGAATGCGACCAGCGGAAACAGCATTTTTACCGGCGCTTCATTGGCTTTTTTTTCCGCCCGCTCGAAACGGTACATCCGCATTTGATCCGATTGAATCCGTAAAATCTGGCCCAGCCCGATCCCCATTTCGTCGGCTTGAATCAGGGCGCCGAGGACGGAACGGATATCGGGCATATCGAGACGATCGGCCATGGTGCGCAATGCTTCCCGACGCGTTTTACCTACCTGTACTTCCCATTGTACGCGTAACAGTTCTTCATTGATGGCGTCCATTTTACGTCGATCGACAATTCGGTTCAACGCACTCATGAAGTCCATCCCGGCTTCAACGGAAAGGGTCAGAAGATCCATGATAAACGGCGCGGCGCGTCGTATTTCGTTTTGGCGCCGCCGGCACGCTTTTATCAGCCACCATCCCGGATGGATAGCCGTCAGCAGAAGGAGCATCACGGCAACCACTGGAAAATGGGTTTGTAGTAAGGCGGCGACCCGTCCCGGAATGACTGCCAGAAGCGCATAAACCAGAACCACGATGACGCTGCCGGCGAATGCCGGAATCATTAATCGCAGCCAGATAAATTCTTCGGGAGCGATCAATCCGTCAAATCCGCTGATCACCAGTTTCCTTTGCAACGCGTTGCGATGCGTTTGCAACGATGGAACACGCCATACATGACTTGCGCGATGGGCAAACGGCAGCATCAGTCGGAAAAACAGGGGTAATCGACGTTCCTGCAAGCGTCCGTCGGCCAGCGTCACATACGTTGCGCTCGTAGCCAGACTGATGGCGCCCCAGACAAACAGTCCGACGCTCAATGCCCAGCATAAACCGATGCCGATAGCCACAATATGAACGTTCACGACGGTTACACCTCGATACGAATTATTTTACGAATTACAAAAAAACCGGCCGTTTCCAGCGCGATAATGATCACGATGGTGGTCATTCCAGCGGATGACCGCAAAAACGTGGTCATCATGTGCGGATCCATGAAGAACAGCGCGAACCCCAGTAATAACGGCATGCATCCCAGAACAATGCCCTGCAACCGACCCATGGCCGTCAGCGTCCGTATCCGATGTTCAATCCGTACCCGTTCCCGGATCGTGGCGGCGATTTTTTCCAGTACTTCAGTCAAACTGCCGCCGGTCAGGCGTGCGGTTTCGATGGAGAGCACGAATAATTCAAGATCCTGACCGCCAATACGTTTATGCAAATTGGCCAGTGCCTGCTCGAAGTTCACGCCGACACGGATTTGTTGCAAGACCATCCCGAATTCTTGCGCGATGGGGTTCTGTCCGTTACGAACGACGGCTTCAAAGGATTGCATGATGCTGAAACCGGCCTTGAGCGCGTTGCTCATGGTCATCAGGGCGTCGACAAGTTGTTCGTTGAAGCGTAGCAGACGCCGGTGTTTGAGGATTCGGATAATCAGCGACGGGATACGCCAGGCGCCGGCTGCCGCAATACCGCCGGCCAGTACGCCGCGTATCAATCCGGTCCGGCTGAAATCCATGGTCAGGAAGAATAACAGCATGAAGGCTACGGCCGCCAGCAGACCCGCCAATTCGATGATCCGTTGCGACGGGATAAAGAGGAACATATCCTCAAGTTGCGAGCCGGCGCTGGCGGCATATTGACGCGAGTGCCTTCGCAGGCCGATGGACAAAACGGATAGAATACGCCAGCTTATACCGACCGTGGCCAAGGCCGCCAGCGCAGAGTACAAAAACAGTTGGAGGTTATGCGTCAACATCAGATGTCGTTCTCCGGCTGAAACATATTGTGCGACAAGCGGACACCTTTGGCGCCGGCTTCCTCGATAAACGTCGGAACGCTGCCGGTGGGCCGGAACTTACCCTGTACCTTGCCGTTGCCGTCGACCCCGCTCTGCTTGAACTCGAAAAGATCCTGCATCGTCGGCCGGTCGCCCTCGAGCCCCACCAGTTCGGAGATATAGATGATACGGCGGGTACCGTCCGAGAGTCGCGCTTCATGGACCACGACATCGATGGCGGAGGTAATCTGTTCACGGATGGCTCGCACCGGCAAATCCATGCCGGCCATAAGCACCATCGTTTCCAAGCGGGAGATGACGTCACGCGGTGAATTGGCATGCACGGTCGTCAGCGAACCGTCGTGCCCGGTGTTCATGGCCTGTAACATGTCCAACGCTTCGCCACCGCGGCATTCCCCGACGATCAGGCGGTCGGGACGCATGCGCAATGCATTGCGTACCAGATCGCGAATCGTAATGGCGCCACGCCCCTCGATATTGGGTGGACGCGCTTCCAGCCGCACAACGTGCGGCTGGGCCAACCGTAATTCGGCGGCATCCTCGATCGTCACGATGCGATCGGATTCCGGTAAAAAACGACTGACCACATTCAACAAGGTGGTTTTCCCCGAACCGGTGCCGCCCGAGATGACAATGTTTTTGCGCATCAACACGCAGGCCTCCAGAAACGACGCCATGTCCGCTGTCAGCGTCTGCATCCGGATGAAATCATCGACGGTGAATGCGACCTTGGCGAATTTACGGATCGTAAGGCACGGACCGCTAAGCGTTAATGGCGCGATAATGGCGTTAACGCGGCTGCCGTCCTTTAAACGGGCATCGACGTACGGCTGGCTTTCGTCGACGCGACGTCCGATCGGAGAGACGATTCTTTCGATGATTGCCAGGACCGAGTTGTCGTCGAAAAATGTCCGGTCCGTCCGCTCCAGGCGGCCCTCCCGTTCCACGTATATGTGATTATGACCGTTGACCATGATTTCGGTGATCGTATCGTCCGCCAGTAAATCTTCGAGTGGACCGAGGCCCACCGCTTCGTCGTAAATTTCTTTCAGTAACGATTCCGCCTTTAAACCGGACGGTAACCGTTCGCGGATTTCGCCTAAAATCTGTTGTAACGATGTTCGTACGCGCTGATGTAAATCGTCGTCCCGTACCTGGGCGGCGTTGAGGCGTTTCAAGTCCAAACGTTGTAGTAATTCTTGGTGAACCTGGCGTTTGATGGCGCGCAGTTGCGGACTAACGGCATGGGGTCCAGTTGCCGGCGGTGGTGGTGACGGCATCGCCGGTTGCGGCGTTGGTTGCGGGGCGGACGGTTGTGGTTGCGGTTGTGACGATTGCGGCGCTTGCATCCGGATACGGTAGTCGCCGATACGGAGTTCGCCGCCCGGCGGCACAACGGCGCGGCCCCGTACCGCTTTCCCATCGATGAACGTTCCGTTGCTGCTGTCCAAATCTTCAACAACGATATCGTCATCCCGTACAAACAATACGGCGTGCCGTCGCGATACGCTGGCGTCCGGCAGCACTATTTTGTTGCCGTTTTCGGCGCCGATAGAGTATACACCCGACGTAATCGGCTGGATGTGAATATCGCCGCCGGACCGGCTGATTTCAATGGTGTAGGCCTGCGTCATTCTTCGTCCTTATGCCGGATGGCGCGTTGCCGGTACAGATTCAAATCTTCCAAATGCTGTTCGATGTGTTCGAAGTTGATCTTCGGTAGGTCTCGTTCAAATCCCATATCGTCAGGGTTACGCAATGTCAATGTCAAATCACCGCGCATCGTCTGCGAAAACACAAGCATCTCGGCCTCGCGCGGCGTGATTTCCAGCGTTACCGTGTTGTAACCGCTGCCGCGCGTCCGTACCTCATGAACGCCGTGCGTTCGCGCCATCTGCTGGCCGGTCGCCAGGATGGTGACATCCTGCAGCATTGTCAGCGTCAACGTTTCAATTTCGCCGGGCCGTGTTTTCGACGGGAACGTAAAGGTGCCGAGTACATCGACCCGGTCGCTTGGCTGCACCAACCCGCTGACCGAGGACGGGCTGCTGACGGAAATCGAAAGCGCGCGTAGTCCGGGACTGATTCGCGGCGCCAGACCTCGGCCGGGCTGATACGGCATGTCGATGTAATTCCATAACAACGGTTCCCGGCTTCTGATCATGTAACGCAATGCCTTGCCCAGCACCATGTCGACGTATTCGGGTAATACCGTGTTTTCCGTGACCGCACCGCGGAATACCGATTTTCGCGCCAGATCTTCGGACCGCAGGACCGTTCCCGCCGGAAGATCACGATAGGCGACCACGACGGGAATCTGTTCGGCATCGGCATAGATTGCGCGTTTAAGCTCCTCGACTTCATCCATCTTGCTGCTGATATAACGGGCGGTCAACCAGAATGCCAACAAGCCCGCAATAACCGAAACAACAAGGATCATGAGCTGGGTAATATCGAATGATTTGCCGGCGGTATCTTCTTGCGCATTTTTTTGCATAATCGTTGCTCCGTAATTCTCGAAAGTAATATAAGATTTCAGCGTTTTTTGTGGACGACGGTAAGATGGGTTGCCGCGCCACCGGGAGCGCGTGCCGGGCCGGTCTGAAAGATCAGCATCGCGCCGTTTTTCAAGTAAAACCGGCTGCCGGAGGGTTTGGCGGCTATGTCTGGTGACGTTCCGATGGCGTCTTGCCAGCCGTCATGTCGCAAGGAACGGTCGAAAGAGGCGGCCACGGTTGCGGCATGAGCGTTTGCGGTGGCGGAATACATAGTCAATCTGGAACGGTCAAGTTCCATGGACCATTGGATCGCGGCGCCGGGATAAGCCGGCATGCCGGCCGGCAACCTGTTGCCGGCCGGGGTTGCGTGTCGGTCCGACGGCTGGAACCGGATGCATAAAACGCCGCCATGACCGGCCAGATCAAAGAACAAGGTGCGCTCCCCGTTTTGATTCGCGGTGGGAGTTCCCAGGATATGTCGCGTACCGATTCGCCAGATGGTGTCCGGTGTATCCAGGGTTCCTGCTTTTTTTTGTGCGATGATATCCGCGCGTAACGTGTTGAAATCGATTTCATAATGGGCTACGCCGGCATTCCCGCGCACGCCGTTCATGCGTGCCGGGGATTGATACAGGGTTTTCCCTGCCTGATGTCCCGACAAAATAGCCGCGGCATCGCCACGGTCCCAACGTAAAAATATTTTGGCGCTTGCGGGCCGGAAAACGCTTGCGAGCAGAAGGCAAACCACGCCGGCGGCGACAGCCGCGATCTTACGGAAGCGTCGCTGCCGGCGTCCGTTTGGCGCGTCGATCACGTTTTCGCCGCGGGGCGTCCGTAACGTTCTGTCGCTTGCGGTTTTGCAAACGTCTTGATGGAATAAATTATGTTGCATGCGATGTCGGTAAGTGCTTTATTTCGTAAATACTGTGTCCTGTTCAGCAGAACAGGAGATCCCTCGACAAGCTCGGGATGACACTCAGCATATTGTCATTCCGAGCTTGTCGAGGAATCTCAGGCTTCACTGAATACGTCATAATAATTGTGAGCTGTAGTACTAAGGTTGCGAGATCAACGAATACCGCGGGTATGAATCATCCAGACTTCGCCGACCAGATCGATGCTGTCCGCGGCATAAATCAGGTTGCGAAAGACCGGCGCCGGATCCACGTAGCGGACGGCATCGCCGCGGACCATGTTGAAGAGGTTTTGTGGCGAAGGATGCGCCGCCATGCTCGATACCGGGTTTTCAGGAAGGAAACCTTCCAATTGATCCGGTTGCGCAACGTTCGGGATGATCGTTGTGAAGTCGCTGGCCGCGGCCTCCAACGCGATATCATCGCGCGAATAACGCGTGCCGTCCGCTCCTTCTTCCCAGTCCCGGATAAACGAGGCATCGGAAATGGTCAGCGATTCTTGCATGGCATACTCTCCCGCTTGACGCCGTGCCTCGTGCATGGCCTCGGTATGCGCCATGGCAAGACGCGCAATATGCAGCAAGCCGGTCACGATGACCATAATGACAACCATCGCCACCACCATCTCCGCCATGGCCTGGCCGGAACGTTGCCGGCTCTTGCAAATACCTTGGTTCTTCATGGTAGACGCTGCGTCCCGCCGCTCAGGTGTTTTCATGTCGCTTGTTCTCCGATTCAATGCGCCCGCCGCGTACCACCGCTGGATCTGCCGCCACCGCCGGTACCGACACTATAACAGGTGTCGCTGTTCTCCGCCAGCCATTCCCTGCCTCTGCGGCGAAACTCCGGGTCTTCCCAGGTTTTCAGCGCCCGACAATAACGGCAAGAGCTTTCGAGCGCCGATGGTCCCTGGGATTCGTAGATCGGTAAATGGTTTTCGATATGATCACGCCAATCCAGATTGAAACTGCCGCCGGCGGGCGCCGATGAGGCATCTACCGGGATCAAACGCACGTCGTCGAAAGCCGGCAATACGATTCCGTGAATGTCAACCCGATCGTCGCCTAGCGTTCCGAACGGTTTTGCCGCCGCGGTCCAGGTAATACCATCGGAATCGGCGCCGGGAGTCAAACGGTCCGCTTCCGCCTCGATCCGTATCGCGACGTCGGCGCCCGTCACATCATATTCCGGATATACCGTTCCCACCACGGGAAATCCGCTGCCGGACGCGAAGATATCCCAATCCGACCATCTGCCGGGATCGTAGGCGTACCAGGTGGCCTCGATTTCCAGGATGGTTTCGTCAATCACGGTATCCCCCAAATCACGTTCGGCCCGTATCTCGTCCATGGCATCGACCGCTTCAAGGTCATCGATAAACGTCCAGCGTTGAAGGCCAAGCCCGAATATTTCGCTGTTGATGGGCGAGAACAGAGGCAATAGTTCCGGAAGCGGCGGCCACCACCGGTAATTGGTGTAGTTGTCCAATAGTCCGGATTGATTGAAGTAAAACCAGCACCAGTCCATCCCGTTGACCGCATCGTAAAAATCCGGATGCAACAGGATATGGCCGCCCGTCGAATCGCGATAACGCTGCATATTGTCGGGCGCCGCCGCAATGCCGTGATTGCAAAGCATATCGAGCATATCGGCGTATTCGGACCAGGCATTTTCGAATGGCTCGGGAAACAGCATCTCGCCGTCGTCGCTGAACATAAAGGGATAATCGTTGCGCACGGTCTCGGCGTGTTCCCGCAAGTACTCGGTAAAACGCGAATTGACGTAAATACGGTTGTGTTTCGCTGCCTGTTGCGCCGCCATCGCACCGATCAGCGGGCCCACGTAATTAAGACGCGCCTGCAAGTCGGCAATACTTGCGGCGGTCTCCGTGTCTTCGCTCATCAAGGCCATGGCCTGCGCAATGTTCAGGTCGCCGATCATGTTCAACGTTTCACCCTGCCAGCGTGCCGCCGCCAACGCGGCGGCATCGCCTGCATTCTGGCTCAGCGTTTTGACATAAATGATTTTATGCAAATCGAAATGCCACATGGTCAGAAAGAAAAGTACCAGCACAATCATGATCAGAAAAATCAAGGTTTGCCCGCGCTGCCGCACTGTTGTGACATAACTCTTCATAATTCCAAATCCTGAAGATACAACGGGAAATGTTTTTCCATTGACGCTTCACCGCGGATTTCCAGCGAATCTCCCGCGTAATACAACTGATGCAAAGGGAACGTGAACGGAATGTCCTGATACACCTGGAAATCGACTTGATCGCCGAATCCTGTCTGTTGATGGGAATACTCGACGTCATCCCATAATTCATAATCCAGAATACCGGACAGGTTGCCATGCCGTTCGGCGCCGAGATACAACGGAATACGCGCTTCCTCCACATCCTGTTGCGCTGATGGGCCGCCGTCGATTGACGGAAACAACAACAAACCGGCGCTGGGTATCGTGCCGACACGCACCGCCTTGAACACCATAAACTGATTGAATCCGACCGTGCGCGCGCGCGCGCCACGAGACGCCGCATAATCCATGATCTCTTGCGCGGCGAATAAACGCGAAATCTGCAGTAACCCGAAACAAATCAGGCACAACAACAGAATCACGATACACGATTCAATCAACGCCTGCCCCGACCGGTTGCCGGGCCGGTCGGAGTTTGGAGACGCTGAATGCGCACATCGCAAGCATGTCTTTTGCATAAAACACCACCTTATCCGGCGCGCGCGTCTGAGAGAACGGGAGAAATCCGGTCGACGCGTACGGGATGCGACTACGGAACAAAGTTTACGGATTAAAAGACGCTTAGTCTCCCTACACGCTTAATCTCCGTCTTCAGTC
>PWZG01000361.1 GCA_003567575.1 PVC group bacterium
CACAATCTCAGAGAGTTCGAGCGCGTGCCGGGCCTTGATGTCGAAGAATGGGAATAGTTCCGTCCGAACAAAGCGTCGGAGGATATTGCCGCTAGCGCGCCAAATCCTCAACGCTGGCGTTCGGCCCGGAGGACATGACGTGACGAGTTATGAGCGAGTGCGGAGAGCACTGATATTCGAGCGACCTGACCGCATTCCGTTGGCCACGGGACCCCCTCGCAGCCCCGGTCTGGTTCATTCCCGTTCATGGTCTCGTGCGCTATTGGGGTCATATCTCAAGACTCAAGATTCGCATTGCGTCTTTGCACACTCTTTCCAGCTTCCTGTTGACTGCGATCTGGCGCTCGAAACGGCACAGCCGATCGCTCACGGCGGCATAATCCTTCCCTCCGAGCGCGTCATCGATCTCCCGCAGCTTCATCCCGCGGCAACGCCGGGCCAACAACATCACCAACGGCGTCCCCCAGTCGCCTCTACGACGGTAGTTGCGCAACGCCCTCAGCCGACCAGACACCTCCGCGGCCTTAGGCGGTCGCAATCCCAGCGCCTCCGCGCGCTTGCCTTGCTTGCCCAGGCCAAACGCTTGAATGTTGAGCGGGTTCCGGTGAACGTAAAAGCTCAATTCACTGGCCCATGCACCTTCTTCAACCGGCACCGACCGAAACCGCCCCTGCCAGAATGGCCCAGTAGTACCATGACGCGCATTTAACCACGCCGCGTGGCTCAGGTGCAGCCACTGCATGCCGGCGCTGAGATTCGCGTCAGGTGTCTGCACAATTGCATGATAATGTGTGGTCATCAACGCGAATGCGTGAATCATGAAGCGATAGCGCTCATGCGCTTCCCCAAGCAACTCAACGAAGTGCATGCGGTCGCGGTCGTCCAGAAATATCTCACGCCTCTGTGTGCCACGTTGGAATACATGATACCACCCATTGGGAATCAGAATTCTAAGCGCTCTTGCCATAACCAAAATATTTAGCAGAAAGATATCATGCCGTCAATCTATTCTTGATTCTTGATTCACCGGGTAGCGCAAGCCGCAACGCCTTGCGGTGCCGCGACTTGCGCCCCAACAGAGCCGGACGTGCGGAACTACCGCATCCGGTTCCTCAAGAAATGGATTCGCTATGCCGATATACTATTCACGCCTGTTCTGTTGTCTCAGTTTCCTGGGCGCTTTTGTCCCAACGGTGTTTCACAGACGTGAGTCCATTCCCCGATGCGTTTCTTTCCTACTGACCGGCTCCAGTCGGTACGGTTCGCCGCCCTTCAAACGGTACTACTGGCGCACTACGACTTCCGGCAGCCCGTCCCTCACGCTTCGTTTGTCACTTCACGCTCGGTTATCCGGTTGATCGTCTCTGTTCGCTCACGCTAACTGCTACCACGCTAACTGGCTGATCAATAATTGTCCGCTATTGGCATCCTGTTTAATCTATGGTATAAGTTGATATTTATGGCACGCATTCAGGTATGCGGGCGTCAGGCAGACTGGAATTGACAGAGAACATCATAAGGAGTCGATCATGGAATTCAAAGGCAGTCGCACGGAACAAGCGGTATTAACGGCATTTGCCGGAGAATCGCAGGCGCGCAACCGGTACACGTTTGCAGCAAGCGTTGCGAAAAAGGAAGGTTACGAGCAGATCTCCGCATTATTCAGCGAGACGGCGGACAACGAAAAGGAACACGCCAAATTGTTTTTCAATCTGTTGCAAGACGGTTCGGCGACCATCACCGCCGAATATCCTTGCGGGCCGGTGGGCAATACCGAGGCCAATCTGCTGGCGGCCGCCGAAGGCGAAGCCGAGGAATGGGGCCGTTTGTATCCCGACGCCGCCAAGATCGCCGACGAGGAAGGTTTCCCCAAGATCGCCACCACGTTCAGGAACATTATGGGCGTCGAAAAGTATCATGAACGGCGCTACCGTAAATTGCTGGAAAATGTTCGCAATAACACAGTGTTCAAGAAACCGGCGCCGACGGCCTGGAAATGCCGCAACTGCGGCGCGGTGTTTGAAAACATTGATTCTGCCCCGAAAACGTGTCCCGTTTGCGTCCATCCGCAAGCTCACTTCGAACCGTGGGTCGAAAGTTACTGATTTGCATGGAGCATCATATTATGAATCCCATCGTAATCGGTTCGCGCAGAGAATTGTTCTGGGACAGTCATCTGCTTGAAACATCGCGCACGTCGGCGGAACTGAAAGTGCAATCACCGCGCATTGAAGAGATTGTTCTCTTGCACGATGCTCCCTGGGAGGGCGACGGTTGCAACGCGCACTCGATCATCAGGGACGGCGACTTGTACCGCATGTATTATCTTGCGTGGAAAATGCTTGACGCGGATATAACACGACATTCCACACGCGAAACGGTCGTTTGTTATGCGGAGAGCAAGGACGGGTTCAGGTGGGAAAAACCCGCACTTGGCATTTGTGAATTCGAGGGATCGCGCGACAACAACATCATTCTCGACGGCAACAACTGTGATCAGCGCGATATGCCCTATGTTTTTATGGATGAGAACCCCGCCTGTCCCGCCGACGAGAAGTTTAAAATTATCCGTAAAGACCAGAAAGGCTGTCTTTGCTGCTACCTTAGCGAGGACGGCATTGGTTTTCGCAAAGGCTGGAGCATGACGGACCAGGGGAAGTTCGACACCCAGAACATCGCGATGTGGGTGCCGGAAATCAATGCCTACATGGCATACATTCGCGATTTACATGACCGGCCGAGTCTCTACGGGAAATCGCGGGTACGCGATATCCGTTGGACGACGTCGCCCGATTTCAAATCGTGGACGACGCCCCAACTGCTTGACTTCGACGGCGGCGAGGATTATCCGCTTTACGTCAATGCCGTACAAAGATATTACCGGGCGCCCCACCAATTCGTCGGATTCCCGTCGCGTTATGTGGAACGCAAGGATTGGACGGCGAACTACGACCAGTTGGCCGGCGCCGAGTTACGCCGTAAAATCGCCGGCATACATCCGCGCTACGGACTATCGACCACCGATTGTGTCTTCATGACATCCCGTGACGGCAAACGGTGGCATCGTTTTGACGAAGCGTTTATACGGCCGGGCATCGAGCGCGTCAACAACTGGGTTTACGGTGACTGTTTCCCAGCGCCGGCCATGATCGAAACGCCCAGTCCGCTCGAGCATGCGCCAAACGAGTTGTCCCTGTACTGCTATGAAAATCACTGGCGCATGATCCCGGCGGCATTACGTCGGTACAGTATCCGTATCGACGGGTTCGCCTCCATGCACGCCGGCTATGCGGAAAAAAGGGTGGTTACACGGCCCTTTGTTTTCCACGGCAATGCGCTGGAAATAAATGTTGCTACGTCAGCGCGAGGTTCCGTACACATCGCTCTTCACGGCCCGGATACGGTGCTGCATTCCTGTGAAATATTCGGCGATACACTTTCGAGGATCGTACCTTTCGACGGCGATGTTGCCACGCTGTCGGGCCACGAAGTGGTCATGGAAATAGCCATGCGCGATGCGGATCTTTATTCATTCCGGTTTACCGGGCATGAGACTCCAGACTACAGACCGCAGGGTCACTAATGGCTTCGCCAACCCTCACCCCCTGCCTGCGCCAAGCGTGGCGCGGCAGGCAGGCGGCCCTCTCCCAGAGGGAGAGGGAGATCACGCGAGGGAACGGCTAACGGTTTTCTTGTTTTTCATGCCGGTTTCGTGAGTTTAAGGCACTAAAACGGCAATTCGCCCTCATCGCCGGCGGGTGGCGTCTTTTTGCGGTCGTCATCATTGCCGGCGGCCGATGCGCCGTCATCTTTTGCAACCGACTCGTCAAACGGTTCAAGTGTCACGTCATCGTCTTTTTTCACCAGCATTTCGATACGGCGTTCGACTTCATTTAGTTTGGCCGCGCAGAACTTCAGGTGTTGCCGACCTTCCTCGAAGCGCGAAATCATGGTCTCGAGTTCCAGATCGCCGTCTTCCATTTCACTGACAATCGCTTCCAATCGTTCCAGTGCCTGTTCGAAACGCAATTCGGGTTGCGACGCCGGGTCAGCGGTTTGTTTCGTTTTTTTCGTGGTTGTCAATAGTCGTTACCTCCGCTTCAAAAGCGCCTTGAGCCAGCCGGGTACGCACCAGCCGGCCGGGCTGTAAATTATCCGTCGACCGCAGAATACGGTTTTGCGTATCCGTTGTCAAACTGTAACCGCGACGCAATACGGCCATCGGATCATAGGCCAGCAAACGGGCGCGTCCGGTTTCCAAACGTTGTCGCCGGTCGCGCATTCGCTTTTCGATTGCGTAAGATAAACTTGCCGCTGCGTCATCCAGTCGCTGCGCCTTCTGTGACACGGCGCGTTCCACCCCGTGATCCAGACGCAGCCGGGCATGCGACAGCCGGTTGCGACCGGTCTCCAAGCGCCGCCTGGGATCCTGGACAGCCAAGCGTTCACGGATACGCAACATCCGGTTATGCGCCTGCAAAGCTGCCTCGCGCAAGGAACGGATCAGCCGTTGCGCCATCGTATCCAGTGTTTCCGTCAACGCGTCCTTGCGAGCCACCACCAGTTCGGCGGCCGCGGACGGTGTCGGCGCGCGTACATCGGCCACGAAATCACTGATCGTGATATCCACCTCATGGCCGACGGCCGAAATCACCGGGATACGCGATCGCGCGATAGCGCGTGCCACCGTCTCTTCGTTGAACGGCTGCAAATCTTCCACGCTGCCGCCGCCGCGTCCGACAATCAAAGCCTCGACACCGGGCAATGCGTTCAGGTTATCGATTGCGTCGGCAATCCGTTGCGCGGCCCCCTCCCCCTGCACGGGAACCGGCGCCAGCGTCACGCGAATATTGGGGAACCGTCGTGTCAATACGTTTAGTATATCGCGAATCGCGGCGCCGGTCGGCGACGTGACCACTCCTACATGCCGCACCAGCAAGGGCAAAGGTTTTTTACGTTCCGATTCGAAGAGGCCTTCTCCTTGCAACTTCTTTTTAAGAGCCTCGAATGCCGCCCGCAAGACGCCGACACCGCTGTCCTCGATGCGCCGCACAATAATCTGGTATCGGCCGGCCCGTTCATAGACGGTTAACGAACCGAAAATGCGTACCTGCATCCCTTCGCGCAATGGTGTATTAACGGTCTGCGCTTCGCGCCGGAACAATACGGCGCCAAGCTGCGAAGACGCGTCCTTGAGCGTAAAATACACGTGACCGGAGGCTGGTCGCGACAGGTTGGAAATTTCGCCCTCGACCCAGACCGCGCCGACATCTTCTTCGATGACGGCGCGGATCCGCCGCGTCAGATCGCTGACCGTATAGACGGTACGCGACGGTTCGGAGATGCCGCCGTCAATCAGGTTTTTCTCGCTGGGAAACGGTTTCATGGGGTACGATAACCTCGGTAAAACGGGATCAAGCGGATGATCGTCAGCCAGCCCGGTCGGTTCCAAGGGTAAGCTTAGCTTCGCTTGGTTGCTTCAAGAAGAGATAATATCAGGCTATAAGCTATAATGCAAATCGGGGAAAAAGAGTAAGTGGATGGAGTAGGTGGATGGAGTAGGCGTGAATGGCAAGGAGACTGAACACCCAATATCCAACACGGAATGTCCAAGTAAGACAACGGAATGAATCGATGGGGTTGACGTCAAAGGTGACGGTATAGTTAGAATCGGAACTAACTCCGACGTTACCTTTGCCGGGAACTGCTCCGATAGGGCGCTTCCGGGTTTGTGTGGGGATTTGATTTGTCTATTGAGGAACGCGCCTTGTTTAATAGCGGAGCGGGATCGCCTAAGCTGGTCGACGAAGTGTAATCGACTACGTGCGGGCGACTATGTGTGTCGAGTAAGGGTGGCGGTTAAGTGTGTACATCCAAAATGAGCCTTGCTGGACAAACCCAAAAGCGTCTTGCATTATCGCTTTGGCGATGATATCCTTTTTCATCTGAATTGCGTGCCTAATATTGAGCCGCTTCACTCTGGCAGGCGCATCGTCAAGCGGGGCAATGCGCAGGATGCCTTGTCCTGCAATGGGAGTCAGGTAATTCCCGTGACGATATATGTTCGTAACTCAACGGATCAGGTTAGGACAATAATGCACAACGGTTTTCGGCTTGGCGGCAGACTTCTTTATCTTGCGTTGTTCTTGTATATTTTGCCGTTTACCGGCGACGTGTTTGCCGAGATCGTATGGCCGACATTCGAGTGGAACCGCGACGAAACCTTGAACACGGCTGAAACCGTTTATCGCGATGTAATTGAGGACAGACTTGAACTTGGTTTGCGCATCAGCCGCTTCAAGATGCGTACCACCCGCAGGCCGGAAGACGAGAACCGTGAACTAACCTTCCTGGGATACATCAACAGGTTGGAACCCTTGCAATCTTCCAGTCCCCGTATTTCGATCGGCTACCATATCAATCGATACCTGACCGTGGAATTTACGCATGACGAAGTCGCCGCGCGCACATGGAATTTCAACAACGAATTAAGCGACGGCGTGGTCAGAATGTCCGGTCCGGTTTTCAGCGTTATCACCAAATATCCGATCAAGGAAAGATTCATCCCGTATGCCGGCTTCGGTTACGCGCCATGGAAAGCGCGCTTCGATCATGACGCCTGGTGGACCCTTGGATGGAGCAGTCCGGAACATTACGAAGCTGCCGGCAGTCCAGCCATATCGCAATCCGGCAGGCGTCGCGTCATCGAGGTAGACGACGATTCCAGCATGGTGATAAGTGGCGGTCTGGAAGTGAGGGCGGCCCGCCATTTGCTGATTGACGTCAGGGTCAGCTTATTTTCGCTGTCATCGGATGCACGCTTTTACCAGGTATGGAACGACGCACGCGATTTAAGTCGTACGGGCAACTTCAACCTTTCGCATACCCGTTACAGTATGGGGATGCGCATGATTTTCTGATCCACCCAGCCTCACGGATGGCGTCATGTTTCAACGACGGTCTAACTCACGGATAATTCCAGTCCTTTAAGAAATCATCCATGTTTTCGACATAATCGGTCAATGCTGTTTTCAAATCGGATATCCATTCATCGTGGCTTTTGCCATCGTTGTATTGCCATCGATCATAATCCCATTGGACATAGTTCTGGATGTCGTCAGCGTAGCCATCGATTGTGTCGATAAGGCGGCAAACATCCAGAACATCGTTTCGCAGTTCCGACCACCGTTCATGGAGACGTCCGCGATATCCGGGATATTCGTTCCGCAATCTTCGTTGCATACCGTTCGCCATCCAGCGCCATTCCCAGGATGGTTTGAAGGTGCGCCCGAAATCCCATGGCACGATGAAAAATCGATCGGCCGGTCTGCCGCTGTGCGCAAGAATGTCATGCGTCGGATAGGGAAAAGGATACCCGTTACTGTTCTGCGATAGGTTGAGCAGGATATGAAAATCGATGGCGCCACCCAGATCGAACCGTTCTTCAAATTCAGTTTTGAAACGATCGGTTGGTGAATTTTTAAGAAAATCGTACAATTCCAGATATGGCTTAATAAAATATCCGTGGCGGCGGCTGGGCCGTTTCTGGCGCATATTCGGAATGCGTGGCATTACGGTCTCGTGTTTATAAATCAGCGGAGGATATTCAAGTCCGGGATCATCCCTGTCGAGGCCAAGCATCCGTTCGTCGACCCGCTCGCATATTTCGTACAGACCATGATACATGCCGTTGACGAATATCTCAGCCCATTCGACGCGCGGCGCATACCGCGGGTCCGCGTCCGTTCCGAACGCTCTGAACAAATCATAAGACAGGCGGTTTTTCATCAACGTACGATCTTCCATGGAATTGATAAATTGCAGGTGACGCGCCCGGCTGGTATCCATGATATGATGCGGTTCGTCGGTGCGGAATGAAAACAATTTTTTGGGTCTCCAGTAACTTGTATTGCCGCGATGCGATAAGCCGCCACGCGCCGGTTGGGTCGCCCATAAAACACGTGGCGATGAATTTGTCAGCGCCGGATAATAATCGATTCGAGCATCGATCCGGCGGATCTTCTGGACGCGTTGGCGCGCATATATCATGATTGAGGGGATATTGATCCGCTCCGGCATAACACGGAATGTCAATGTTTTGGCATGCGTTTGCATGCCGTCGTCAATCGTGGCAGTCATCCGGACCGCAACCGGACGGTTCCCGGGCGGTCTGGTTACCCGGCCGTCATCGGCGATCACGGCGGTCTTCGAGCTTGACCA
>PWZG01000127.1 GCA_003567575.1 PVC group bacterium
GTCGCCTGACACACCGTCGCTGACAAGCGTATCATCGTCGCCCTGATGGGCTGCGGTGATGCGGAAATCGTTTGTGACGCTTGAAAGATCCCAGCGGACGAATAAAGTGCCCGGCTGCACACCTTCGAACAGATAGTTCCCGTTGGCATCGGTCACTGTTTCCGCCACAACAAATGGCGGTGGATATCCCTCTGGTGGAGTTCCAGTTATCGCTGAATAAGTAGTGGATAAGGCGATCGTGCCGGCATCCGTACCCGCCAGCGCGCGACCGCTTATGGTGGTGGTAGCGCCAAAGGTGATCGTAGAGCCTCCGAGTATGGTTCCCTCCATGTGAGTACCTGCTCCCATGGAAACAGCGCCTTCAACGATCCAAAAAACATTCGCACTATGAGCCTCATTGGTTACAATCACATTCCCTGTTGCTGCTGTTGTACCCAATGCTCCTGCTATTTGTATGATAAAAACAGCCTCGGGATCCCCTTCGGCATCTAGCGTGACCGGAGTGGCCACGGTCGCAGCAGCGCCGATTTTGTAGACTCCGGGCGTCAAGGTCGTTCCGCCCAACTCATAAGCAGCCGCGGACAATTCGACATCTGGCGTCCGCCCCTTGCCATCACTGTAAGCGGTAGCAAAATCATCCAAAGCGGTCATGACAATATCATCACCAGTGGGGTGAATGGTTCCGTCCGAGGTTATCGCCGGGGCGATGGCGCCCGTGCCCGACCCCACATCTCCTACAACATCGCCGGATCCGGTAATAGCTGCACCTGCCAGGGCGCCGAAATTGGCAGCGGTTCCAAGGTCGATGGTCAACTTTTCAAAAACAAGCTGCAGCAGGGTGACCGGCACGTCAGGGAACCCGGTGGTTTCAGACGGATCTTGAATGCCGTCGATGTTCGCGTCGAACCAGACCCGGCCGCCCACGACGGAAGGATCCACCGGTACGGAAATGGTTGTGGCCATTGCGATGGTTCCGGCAGCCGAACCAGCCAGCAATCGACCGTTTATGGTTGTGTCAGCGCCAAATGCGATGTCAGCGCCTCCGAGTATGGTTCCCTCCATGTGAGTACCTGCTCCCGTGGAAACAGCGCCTTCCACGATCCAAAAAACATTCGCACTTTGAGCACCATTGGTTAAAACCACATTCCCTGTTGATGCTGTTGTACCCAATGCTCCTACGATTTGTATGATAAAAACAGCCTCGGGATCCCCTTCGGCATTAAACGTAACCGGGGTGGCCACGGTCGCAGCAGCGCCGATTTTATAAACTCCGGGCGTCAAGGTCGTTCCGCCCAACTCATAAGCAGCCGCGGACAATTCAACATCATATGCTCGATTCTTGCCATCATTGTAAGCTGTATCAAAATCGTCCAAAGCGGTAACGACAACATCATCACCCGTGGGGTAAATTGTTCCTGTCGAGGTTATCGCCGGGGCGATGGCGCCCGTACCCGACCCCACATCGCCTTTAACATGGCCGGTTCCGGAAATAGCCCCACCTGCCAGGGCTCCGAAAGTGGCGGCCGTTCCAAGGTCGACGGGCTCCGAACCGGCCGCCAACAACGTTCCGCAAGGGACCGCCACGGTCATTGCCAGGACAAGGGATCTGAGCATAACTCGCGCTCTTGCACACACTCGCGAGCCGTATGCGTGGATCGAATCGTCATCTCTGCTTGTGGGAGCTATCATCGAATATGCTTTCATGCTGTGATTCCTTTTGGTTCTTAGGTTGAAGCTGCGCTTTATAGGTACAGTATAGTTGCCCTAGCTCCGCTTCGCTATGGGGTGTAACCCGCATGTCAGCACGCGGAAGGTGGCGGCCGATTTCACAATGCAGCATGTTGTTGATTTATAGGATTAGCATGCTAAAATTAACCCAATATGAATAATTATGTTCTTCATCCGACACCGGACCGGAGCAGTGCTGTCGAGACGGCACTCCAGGAAGCCGAGCAAATGATGGCGGTTCGCTTCACGCTCCATGATTTATCCAGCGTATTTGTCGACGCCGAGGGCCGGTCATTACTGGGTCGTTGGCGCGGTTCGCATCGCCGGCACCGGTGTTGCGCGGCAGGTTATTCCAAACGTTGCCTGTCCCATTGTTACCGGATGGTCAACCGGAAAGCCGCGGAACGCCGGCAACCGTTTCCCCATCAATGCTGGAAAGGAATCGTGGAAATTGCGTTGCCCTTGCGGCGTGAGGGGGTTCATGTCGGCACATTGTTTGCCGGCCAGTGGCGCGCGAATCATGATGTTGCCGAGGGAGTCGGAGTGGATGGCTTCGTTCGGGATGAAATTCGCCGGTTACCTTGCGTGGATGGCATGGATCTTCATCGTCTGGCGACGGTGCTGGAAACGTGGACGGCCGGATTACTGGAGCAAGCAGCAGGATTACGCTGGACGGACGGCGCCATGACCTCGCGAAGAGAGGCCGTATACCGATACCTCGATTTACATGCGGCCGAACCGGTCGGCTTGCCGGATCTGGCTCGATTCATCAACCTCTCAACATCGCGCACCAGTCACCTCGTTCGCGAACTGACCGGAAGTAATTTCCAGACGCTGCGGATCAAGGAACGCTTGCGCAAGGCAACCGCCCTGTTGCGATCAACCGACCTGACGATTGCCGAAATCGGCCGGCTGGTCGGCATTGACGATGCCGGCTACTTCAGCCGTCTCTTCCGTTCAAGACAGGGGATGACGCCCGGCGAATACCGCAAAAGGGGACCGTGTCCGAAACCGCCGCCGGATCTTGCGAATCTCACCGGCCGGCATTCGAAGGGCACGTAATCACCGATTTACGCCAATATTTCACATTGACTTCGTCTTTGCGGTGTGAAAGAGTGTCGGCATGGATACTTTGCAACTGGTCCTTGCCTCAGCATCGCCGCGCCGCCATCGTTTGCTGAAAGCCGCCGGCATCCCGCATGTTGTAAGGCCGACAAACGTAAAGGAAGTGTACTATGACGACCGGCCTTCAGCAACCGCGCTTGAGAACACCCGCGGCAAATTGACGGCGGCCATCGCGCAAAACCCGGGATGCGCGATTATAGCCGCCGATACCGTGCTTGATTTTGAGGGCCGCTGTCTGGCAAAACCGGCGGATATTGAAGAGGCCCACAGGATGTTGCAATCCCTGTCCGCCAAGACGCACCGGGTGATTACCGCAACAGGGCTGTCCCATCCGCATGCAACACCGCTGATCGATACGACCGTGACTATTGTGAAATTCCGGTCACTTTCATATGACACGATCAGGCAGTATTGTCTTGCGGTCAACCCCTTGGACAGGGCCGGAGGTTACGATATCAGCGAACACGGCAAAATACTGCTGGATTCATTCGAGGGATCATGGACAAACATTATCGGTCTGCCGATGGAAAAAATCACGGTCTGGTGGAATGCATGACGCAATCAGGAGGAGACACTGTTAAAATACTCGGCTTTTACTATTACCGCACGGGCAACACGTGAGGGCAATGATGAGGATGGACATTGAGCTTGGAAACCAAAGTGTCGGGGACCCTCTTGACGGGGAGCCTGTCGCGCGCCATAGTAAAACTGGCCGGACCGATGCTGGTCAGCGCTTTATTGCAGAACATGCAGAGCTTGATCGACCTGTTCTGGATCGGCCGTTTGGGATCAGATGCCGTCGCCGCACTGGCGCTTAGCGGCACGGTCATGATGTTGCTGTTCCCCTTGGTGCTGGGAATTGCCACCGGCACGGTTGCCTTGGTCGCGCGCGCTACGGGTGCCGGTAACTTAGACCAAGCCGCGATGCAGGCCGGCCAGTCCCTCGGGGTTGCGCTATGGACGGGTCTCTTGGTGGGCTTGCTGGGACAGCCGCTGATTGAACCCATTTGCCGTTTGTTGGGAAGCGAGCCGGCGGTGGCCACCATGGCGGTGACTTATTTGCGTATCATGTTCATGGGTCTTTTCAGTGGTGGGCGATCTGTATCGCATCCGTCGCACACGGTTTGATGTCTGTCATCTGGTTCGAAACCGGTCGCTGGCAACGGAACCGAATCTGATGGACAAAAGAATGAATATTTTAGGCGAGTATTGACGTTGACACGCGCACTGCATGTGCTATGATCAATCCATAAGCGCACATCAACAATCGTCATCATGAAACAGGAGGCTTTTCGCATGCAGATTGAACACAAGGAGAACATAAGATGTCACGGATATCCATGCAGCAGTTGATTGATTTCGGTCTCTCCTATTTCATGGCCCGCGGCTTTTCCGAAACGGCTGCCCGGGCGATTGCCGACGCGGGTGTCTCCGCTCAGGCCTTCGGCATTACAACCCACGGGTTGAATCAATGGCTATATATACGCGGAGGGATCGCCGCGCAAACCATCGATCCCGGCGCTGAACCGGAAATATTGCGCGAACAGGGTGCAATCGTTCATTTGACGGGTCCGCGCGTACCCGGACAGACAATGATGAAACAGGCGCTCGACATGGTCGTCCCCAAGGCACGCGCCAACGGTATTGCCATGGCGGCCATCAAAAAATCCCACTGGATCGGCGCCGTCGGTCCCTATCTTATTCCGGTTGCCGAACAAGGCCTGCTGGCCCAGGCATGGGCGCAAAATTCCGCCTGCGCGGATTGCGCGCCGATCGGCGGTATCGAGGCAACATTTTCGACGAATCCACTGGCGCTGGCCGTGCCGACCGGCGGGACACCCATGATCGCCGACTTCTCGACCGCAACGGTGGCGATGGGGAAAGTCAACGCCCTGATCAAGGCAGGTCGCAAGGCCGATAGTCCCATCTTCAGGGATGCCGACGGAAATTTGACCGATGATCCCGCGGTTGTATGCGACGGCGGCTCGATATTGTTTACCGGCGGCTCCGATTATGGACATAAAGGCTATGCTATGTCGTTGTGGTGCGAAGCCTTGACCGCGATGGCCGGGGGCGATTGCAACAATCCTGATCTTCCGCAAAGCCAATCAATCAACCTGACGGTGATCGATCCCGATGCATTCACCGGACGGGAACGGTATCTGACTGAATTTCAGCGTTTGACGACCCGGATCAAAAACGTGCGTCGTTTGCCCGGCGTCGATACCATCCGACTGCCCGGCGAACGCGGTTTCGCCTGCCTGGCCGAATCCCAAAAGGCAGGGGTCCCGATCGACGATTCACTGCGCGAATCCCTTGATGCCATGGCCGACGAAGCCGACGTGCAAAGACTGTAGTGGAGGAGAGAGCAGATCATGAAGGCGTTATTTGCGTTTGTTGCCGGCAAATCATTGTCCGGCCGGAATGTTTCTGTTCCAGATCCGTGGAAATTTTATGGCCGTAACATAATTTCGGAGATCGGTATCCGAAAAAGCAGTTACATGATGTGGTTCGGACGTATGCTGACGTTTTTGGTGTGCGCCGGGCTGACCGCCGGATTGCCTGTCAGAGCCGATCAAACGCCGGCAATTATTCCGCTCGATGAAATGATCGCCGAACCTGAGTTCTGGGAGTGGACTGTCCGTGATTTGGCTGAACCGTTAGGGTCTGGACGGTTCACCTGGGTATCAGCGCGGCAAGACGCCCTGCGCGCCGGTCCCGAATCGCCCGTCCGTTTCGCCGGCCTGCCGATGGAAGAGACCATCCTGCGTTTTACTGACGGCCGGGTATCACAGGTTTTCCTTTCATTTTTCAATCGCGGCGACAGCGGAGTGATTGAGGAGGAGGACTACCGGCAACGGGTTGCGGTAATGACCGATTGGTTGACGCAATGGTACGATTCGCCCGGTCGAGACGTGAGTGGACGCGGCGCCGTCACCACGACGCGCGCCGCCTATACCCATGTCTGGACCGGTGAACATCATGCCTCCCGGCTGGAGCATGCCTTCAGCCGGCCGCGGCCGGAAGGCAGCCATCAGCGGATTTTCCTGCCGGAATTCATTACCCTGACGATTATTCCCCCCTCACCCAGCGAACGACGGATTGCGGGAGACGAGGGAGTACGCGTCGGCGTGCTGGAGTTGCGCGACCGCGTTCATCGCAACGATAACGGTGACCGGTGGCTCGACACTGTTCCCATGGTCGACCAGGGAGACAAGGGATATTGCGCCGTGGCTGCCGCCGAGCGCGTGTTACGATATTACGATATCGATTTCAACCAGCATTTGTTGGCGCAACGCGCGTTAACGGAAACCGGCGGCGGCACCGATCCGGACTCGTTATTGCGGGCATTGCGCGCCATGAGCAGTGACTTGAACGTAAGGGTCCGCGTTATATCACAATTTGATGTGCGCGAACTCGGGCAACTGGTGGCGCGCTACAATCGTGAGGCCAATCGCCACAGATTGCCGCGCCTTCCATGGCCACCGGACGGACCGGTTAATCTGGCCGATCTGTTTTACGATATGGACATCAAAGGGTTCCGCGCGGCCCGTGAACCGACGCGTCTGGCAATGACACGGTACCAAAATGCCATCCAGGAAAAAATAGACGCGGGCTATCCGGTCCTGTGGAGCGTGATGCTGGGACTCGTTCCGGAAACCCCGGCATTGCCTCAGGCACGTGGCGGCCATTTGCGGCTGATCATCGGCTATAACCTGCAAACCAATGAAGTGTTGTATTCGGACACCTGGGGCGCCGGCCATGAACTCAAACGCATGGAGTTCGATGATGCCCATGCCATTACCCTGAGCCTCTTTACGATGGAACCACGCTGAGAACGTAACACCCGTCAATTTCGAGGAACTAACCGTAATCGGAACAACATAATCAACATCAAGAGGAGATCCTGTGTCATGAAAAGCCGACTTGCGCCCAACCACAATCCGTCCCCAGTCACAAAACCAACGGAAGCGGGATTCCTGATTCACGAACGGGCCGACGACATGCCGCACCTGCCGGTCGCCCGGTTTACCCGCCGGCCGGGTGAGGATGCAATTTTCGCCTTCGCCTGCCGATTCCCGGCGGACGACAGCATCGCGGGCGTTTACGTCAGCCGGGACGGCGGCGAGACGTGGTCGCCTACCGGCCCTTTTGAGCCATCGGGCTCGCTGCGTCCGAGCGATAGCGGCGCCTTTATCCGCACGCGCCGGGGAATCCTTATCGCCGCCTTCAGCAACGGCGCGGAAAGGGCGAACTGGAACTGGGATGAGACGATCCACGATTCGCCCGGCGCCATTCTTCCGACTTATACGGTCCGCAGCGCCGACGATGGCCGCACCTGGAGCCAACCGTTGAAACTACACTCGTCGTGGACCGGCGCCAACCGGGACATGATCGAAACGCGCGATGGGCTGATTGTTTTCACCAGCATGCAAATGCGCCATCAACCCGGCCGGCATACGGTTCTGACGTATGTCTCGGAGGATGAGGGGCAAACCTGGGAACCCAGCAATATCATCGATCTCGGCGGCTGCGGCCATCATGGCGGGGTAACCGAAGCGACGCTCGTCGAACTGCATGACGGCAGCCTACTGAAGTATATCCGGACCAACTGGGGTCAATTCTGGCGCGCCCTGTCCACGAACGGCGGCCGCACCTGGCATCCTTACGGACCGGCGGGCATCGACGCCTCCAGTGCACCCGGCGCCCTGCTGCGGCTGGCCGATGAACGCATCGCAATGGTCTGGAACCGTTATTTTCCGGAGGGACAATCGGACGTGGAACTTCGGGGTGGCGATGGAAACTGGTCGGCCACCCCGACCAGCAATTTCCGCCACGAACTGTCGATCAGCTTTTCCGCCGACGAATGCGAAACCTGGTCGGCGCCCGTTGTTATCGCGCGCAAACCGGACGGCGAAGTGTCTTATCCCTACCTGTTCGAACCCGAACCGGGCACGTTGTGGATTACTGCGCACCGTTTCGGATTGAAAATGCGGATCCGCCAACAGGATGTCCTTGTCTAAATGCAAAGACAGTAAGGCTGGCGACGACGTGTACGGTTACGTGCAAGAAGCGGGAAGCACACTTGACCGCCATTCTTAACCGGATACCCTTAACCGACTTGCTTAAACATCTTTCAAGGTGTCGTCATGCGATGCGAAGCCATCGACTTCGCTCGAAATGACATGAGCGAAAGTGTCATCCCGAGCGAAGTCGAGGGATCTCATGCATCATCAAATACGTCACCATAATTATGAGACAGAGCACTTAGTCCCCAC
>PWZG01000235.1 GCA_003567575.1 PVC group bacterium
CTGTTCAGGTAGCCCGGCGATTGGCCTGTTTTGGGCGAAGTAAGTCGGGCATTCCTGCCTGACACGACAACCAGTTCAGGAAAGTCAGCCAGGAATGACTGACTTACCAGGGCTACCTGAAAAGTTATCCTTAATCAGAACAGGATACCACTTACAGCGACAAGCGAACAATCAGAACGGCAACTACCACGGAAATTAACCCCGTGAACGGTTACAACAATAGATCGAACAGTCATCGAACATCGAAATGGGGAATCTGGAGATGCCTTTCTTGACTTCGATGTTCAGTGTTCGATGTTGACACCTCGCGAATGCGGGGAGGAAAAGGTCTGTCCCTTACGATCCTACGCAGGTCGTTTCGGCGGAGCGGCGGATGGCGTCGCCGATGTGGGCGCGGAATTCGGGCACGTTTTCGGTATTGCGTCGCTTGCAGTTGGCGGCTTCGTACCAGGCGTAGCCCGCAAACCCGGCCCGGCGGCTGTCGCGCAGCAACGCTTCCGCGCGCTCGATCGCCCGCGGAGTATTGTTCAGCGAGCAGTTGCGGTCGACGATGTGAACGGGGATCCCGTGACGCCGCGCCAGCGGCAATACGTGCTCGTGGATGAAGGGGTTTTGCGAGAACCACCATTTGAGGACGAGTTCGTCTGCGATACCTTCGCGTATCCAGGTTTCCCATTCGAGATTGAACTGCATACGCTGATCGAGCGCCGGCGGCACCTCGATCCCGGCCTCGAGATGAATGGCCAGCGTCTTACCCGCCCGCCCGGCCAGGGTCTTGGCTCCGCGCAGGAAGTCGGTATAGGCGCGTCCGCGCAATACGCGCACTTTCACGGCGTCCTCCCAGGTCGGTTCGGGTTCGCGTCCGTGTTCGGCGCGGAATTGTTCGCGTACGGCCGGATGGAAGGCCATCATCATGTAATCCATCACGTTGTTGTGATGGCACAGGGTACGGATGCAGGCGCCGTCGGCTTCCGTCTCGAGGATGCGTCGCACATGCGACAGCCAGATTTCCCGTGCTTCTTCGCAGCAGGGTTCGAGCAAAGTAGGTTGGGTACGGCGCAGATCGAAGACCAATCCATGGAAACCCTTACCCCAGCAAACGTCTTCGAGCATGCGGGGCGATGTGTTGGCCCAGCTCATCCACTCCTGGAAATAAGTGAATCCGTGTTCGGGGTTGCCGGCCGTCGCCAGTGTCACGGGACGCGCGTCGCCGGCGGCGTCCCAGGCATCGGCAAAGGCGTGCGCGCGATGGCTCAACTTGAGATCGGTTTTGATTTCCAGCGCCAGATACGGTGATTTCAGCCGCAAGCCATCGATTTCCAGCGCATACACTGTTTCGCGGTCCGGCTCTTCGATGTTGCCGGCCGCCGTCCAGCGCTGGTGCGATCGGCGTAACCGGCGCACGCGCACCGTTTTCGGTCCCTGGTATGGCGCATAGTTGCGATTATCGGCACTGACCCACAACCGCAGGTCAGCGGGTTTCAGTGTCGGCAGGGGATCACGCGAATACAGGCGGAAACCTTTAGCCGGCGTTTCACCGGCGGACGGGCACCATTCGTCATGGACCCGTTGGGTATGGTTCTGCCCCTTGGCAACGGCCTCGGGCACCCAGAGTTGACGTCCCTCGAGGTTGCGTGGCAGTCGGGCGGTACGGTCGTCCGGTTCGAACGCCGAATGCCAGTGGGTACCGTCGATCGCGATATCGAATGGTTTGAACACGCCGATAAAGGCCAAATCCCGTTCGCGTGCCAGTTTCGCGGCCAGCGGCAGCAGGTCACCGCACTGTTTACGGGTAAGGGCTGCTTTGGGGCTGCGAGCGGTCCATTTTGGGGAATAGAGCGTCTCGGGCGGATAATCGATCCAGTGGATGCGATTGATGCCGTGGTCGCGCATCAAGTCGAGTTCCGCGGCCAGCGCGTCCGGGGTATAGGGCAGCGGATCGCAGCGGATATCGTCGGGAACGTCCCAAGTCATGGCGACCGCAAAGGGCGCCGCGGCGGCAGCGGGCTGAGCCTCGATATCGAATGCAAGAAAGCGTGGTTCGAGTGGGACGCCGGCCGACTCGGCGTAGAGCCGGTAACGGCCCGGTTGCACGGTTGCATCCGCCGGGACACGTATTTCCCAGTCGCGCTTACGCTGCAGGGTATCGATCGCGACCGGTTCACCCAGCGGATCCGCCAGTCGGAAGGTCAACCGTTTACGGGCCGCGCTCAGGCCGCCTGCCAGACGAAGGCCGTTAACGGTCCGTTCGATTCGCGCGGTTGCGCCCCAGTCGAGCGGGGCCGTCCGGTAAAGTCGCCCGAAACTGCTGGCATCCTGCATGCCGTGCCCGCTGCATGGGTTCCAAGTGGCGGGTTCGTGTATACCGCCCGGGCAGCGGGCCAGATTGAAACCGATCGCTGTGTTGCCGCAAAACAAAGCGTTCGCCTCGAATTCGGCGAACAGCCAGGCTACCGGGGCCGACTGCCGGCCCGCCGCCCGTCCGGATTCGCCCGATCCCATGCCTTCGGGCAGAATCCACCGTGACCGGTCAAGCGCCAAATGCGCGTGGGCGGTTGAATGCGCCTCGGAATAGGGTGTGAAGTGATACGTCCGGCAAGTTCCGTCGGGCGTCAGCAGAAACTGGTAGTATCCGATTCCATCGTTCCAAGGGCTTACCAGCAACTCGACCGTGTCGGTGAGCGGACCGGTCGTTTGCCCAAATCCCGTCAGATCTCTCAGGCAGACCGCGATCAGTATCCGGCGTCCGTTATCGAACGCCGCGAACGCGGTTTTCGCGGCCGCGGGCAGCGCGGTATCGTTGGTCTGGAAATCCGCCTGCACGCCGTCGTCGCCGCGCAGAATCATGCGCCGGATATCGGCAAGGTTGAAACGGTCCACGCTATGGACAACGCAATGCCGGTGGCTTGGAATAAGACAAGGTTCGTGTTTCATGTTTTCCCTTTCAGTGGGGCCACTCCTGGCAGCCCAATTTTATCAAAGCGCGAAAGAACGGATACCGCCTGGAACCTGCCGCCTGCCCTGCCGGAGTGTCGCAGGCAGGCGGCCGGATTGGTGATCATTCATATAACGCCGGATGCCGGCGTGAGGTCAGGCAGGGAAGATAATCTACACCCTTCGGCAAAGTCAAGGTCGAAAAAATAGTTGCGGACAAGTTTGGCTACCCGCAACAGCCGGTTACGATAGATTGCCCAGCGGTCCGGTGGTCAATCTTTCGCGCAACCATGCGATCGCATGATTCACCGCCTGTTCCCGGATCGTGTGCCGATCGCCGGCGGACAATTCCAGTTTTTTTGCGTCGGCGCCGGCGCTATCGGCAAGCCCCAACCAGATGGCGCCGACCGGTTTATCCGGTGTTCCGCCGCCGGGACCTGCAATGCCTGTGATTGACAAGCCGTACGTCGTACGGAAACGTTGCCGTACGCCGGCCGCCATGGCGCGCGCAACCTCTGAACTGACGGCGCCATGGCGGGCAAGCAGCGTTTCGGGAACTCCCAAGTGACGAATCTTGACGGCGTTGTCATAGGCGATAATGCCGCCACTGAAATACGCCGAACTGCCGGCCGCCGCTGTAATACGACCGCCCAGCAAGCCGCCGGTACATGACTCGGCAACCGCAAGCGTCGCACCCTGCGCGACCAACAATTCACCCAGACCCCTTTCCGGGTTATCGTGCGCAATATCATCGGTTTTATTCACATGCATCATCCCCTTTCCTGAAGCGCCGGAATTACGGCAATGCCATTGTGATCATACCGGATACGGGATGTTCGTTGGCTCTGACGCGTCCCTGACGCAGTATTTTGGTGATGGCGGCATTAAGCGCGGGATCGGTGTGCGGTTCGGTTATAAACACATGCCGCACATGACCGTTTTCATCGATCTCGACCACGGCCGTAACCGACCATGGCGCCGGCGTCGCGGGCAATCGGGCGGTCCAGTCGTCCGGCGGCGAGAAACCGTGGATCGACAGGTTGGCGTCGGCCCGCCAAACCGGGGTCGTCGCGCTAACCGTCGGCGGGGTTGCGGGTTGTTCAGGCGCGGGACGATACGGCAACAACACGGCACGCAGTCGCGATTCGGACAAAGCGTCATCCCTTTCGCCGGTCGCCGGCGTCAGGGCCTGACTGAATTGCATAAGCGGCGGAGAAGGGATCGGCACGGCGGGGATACCCCGCGTTTCCAACGCCGCCATCTGTACGGTACGACTGAATCCGTAAGGCGTGGGAACGGAAAACAACAGGGGCGACCACAAGCCGTCGTCTTGATCGGGATCGGCAAGGATATAACGGACAACCGGGGTGTGCACCGATCCCGGTTGACGCTCGATTCGAGGCACGAACAACCAGACCGACCACAATGCCGGACCGGCCAGCGCGATCAGAATCAGTACCGTCGCGACGTTTAGATTCCATAAACGTTGAAACATGGCGCTGGGTTTCATGATAACCGTTGTGTTTCCCGCATATCCCGCTTTAAAACGGCCGCGTAGCGACATTGATTTCGCGGATTCCGGCCTCCGCGGCCAGGCTATAGAGGTCCACCAGTAATCCGTGTTGCACCTGGCGATCGGCCTCGATGACCAGCGGCAGATCGGGGCGGCGCGTTACCGCATGCCGTAACGCGTCGCGCAACGCCTCACGCTGGGTTTCGACGTGAAACCGTCGATCATCGAAAAAAACGATTTCATGCCGGCTATCGTTTCTTGGATCGTTTTGTATGACGACCACCATGGTATGTCCGAACGGATGGCCCTCCCCGATATGGGTGGCGGGCAATTCAATGGCGATCCCCGGTTGCAAAACGAAGGGCAGACTGCACAGCAGGAAGAAAATAATCAGCAACACGACATCGACCCAGGGTGCGGCCGTTACCATGCCGCGACTGATCCGGTGATTCGGGCGATAGCGGTTGCGTATCCCTTTCCAGACCCAGCGTGGCGCCTCAGGTGTTGGAGTCCGTGTTTTCATGATGCGATTCCGTGGTAGTGGGCGTGTCGGTTACCGAGTAGTCACCGGTAATAAACCCCATGATTTCGGTCGAGGCCCGTTCCATATCGATGACAATCCGTTCGACACGGTTGGCGAGAAAATGAAAAGCGGCATAGGCGGGGATGGCAACGCTGAGTCCGGCTGCGGTGGTGACCAGCGCCTGCATCAGCCAAGCGGCCAGGTCAGCCATCGGAACCAGCGGCGCCTGTTGGTTCATGATCAGCAGCGCCCGGATCATGGCGGCAACGGTGCCGAGCAATCCCAGCAGGGGCGTGATTTGGGCGATGGCGGTAATGACCACCAAACGCCGTTCCACGCGCATGAGCTCGGCGCTCCCGATATCGTCAAGAGCCGCACGGAGATTGGTCGCGTCGTTGTGCCGGTGCAGGATTGCCGTTTTCATCAGGGACGCGACCGGGCCGGGAGTCTCAGAGCATAAATTAAGCGCTTCATCGATATTGCCGCGGCGGATATTATTGAATATTCCGTTCAGAAAATCTTCTGACCGTATCCGGGCACGGTGCAAGTGCAAGGCCCGTTCAAGAAATACCAAGGTGGCAACGATGCCACAAAGCGCGATGACATAAAGCAGGGGACCGCCCTGCGACAGTATTTCGATCATGATATCGGTATCTCCTTATCGCTAAACCGGCGCGCCGGCGCCGTATTTCAATACACCAGCATCCAGTGTTCGTCGCGCAACCGTTGAATCCGGGCGACTGCCTGCGCGGAGGCAGGGACATCGGCGTCGGCGACGCGTTGCAGCATGTTTACCGCCTGGCGCCACTGCCGGCGCGCTTCGAGAATGGCCGCGGCATCGAAGGCGGCACGCTGGAACCCCCAGACGGCGGTGGGGGTCGGGCGTATTCCCTGATATTGGATTTCGCGAAAACGCACCACCGCCGCATGAAAATATTCAAGCGCCTGATCCTTGTCGTCCAAGTGTTCATGGCAACGACCGATTTTGTACAACGCCTGCAAGCGCATGTCCGCCGACGCTTCCGCCAGTTCCAGTAGTTTGCGATACGAACCGATGGCATCGGCATAATGTTGCGGATCAGTATTGCCGAGCATGAACTGACAATCGCCTTTGCGTCCGATGGCGGCGGGACGCAAGTAACTGGCAGGGTCTCGGGCTATGACTTCATCGAACAAAACGATGGCATCGGCGAATTCACCCAGCGCGCTCAAGGCGTCGGCTTGCGAGAATCGCGATTCGGCCAGACGCGGGCTGTCGGGATAATCGGCGGCCAGGCGCGCAAACGTATCGATGGCTTCCGAGAAATTCTGGCGGCGCGCCGCCGCGCGTCCGGCCCACAACAGGGCGTTATCAGCCACGGCGCTTTCCGGATGCCGCGCCGCCAGCTCTAAAAACCGGTTTTGCGCTTCAACCAGTTGATCATGATTGAATTTGTGCTCGGCAATCCGGAAAAGAATCTCCGGCGCGCGTGCCGAATCGCGGTGATACTCCAAAAACTCTTGCGCCGCGGCCAGCGCTTCGTCTTCGCGACCGGTCATGGAATATGCCCATACCCGCATGAAACGGGCGCGTTCGGCAAAGGGATGATCCGGCGCGCGTTCCAGCAAGCGGTCGAAATTTTCCAGGGCGTCATCGAAACGAAACAATGTATACAGCAACATCCCGCTGCTCAACAGGCTATCGGCCTGGATCGCCGGATCGGATACGCGTTGAGGAATGGTCTCGTAAACCGCCAGCGCTTCCCGCAGATATTCGCGTTCTTCGTGGAGTTTAGCGATGCGCAGCAGCGCCCGGGCGGCGGACGGATGGGCGGGAAAATCATCGGCCAGTTGATTCAGGGCGGCAATCGCTTCCTCGTAATGTTCCAGGCGGATCATGGATTCAGCAGCCAGGTAGCGGGCCTGCGCCATGCGATTGGTGTCGCCGGCGGTGGCCGCGATCTCGGCAGCGCTCTGGTAGCTGACCAGTGCCGCGGCAAACCGTTCGTGGATGAACCAGGCATCGGCGGCCTTGAATAATGCTTCACTGCGATGGTCCGCCGATTCGAACTGTTGCGCCGCCTTTTCAAAGCGTTCAGCCGCTTCGGCCGGACGTTCCATTGCCAATAACGACCATCCTAATCCTCTCAACGCTTCCGCCTGGCCGACACGGTTCGTGAAAGCGTCGAGATAAACCTGAAATTCGTCGGCTGCGCGCGCATGGTTTCCGCCTTGTAACAGGCCGTATGCCAGTTTAAGTTGCAGCCCGGGAACATCCTCCCGCCGGGGTGCGGAGCGAATGACGTCGCGCAAGCGTTGCGCCGCCGCATCGATGCGACCGGTCTTGAACATCAGGCGGGCCGCCTCGATTTCCGCACGCCGGTGGTGTGCTCCCGGGGGCAATCGCGCCAAGGCCTCCTCAAGCGCCGCCAAGGCCTCTTCGACGTGGTTTTGCCCCTCCAGGACTTCGGCTTTTGCCATGCCGAACCGGCCGGCTTCAGGCCGGGTTGTATCAGGAGAATCCAACAGTTTCCGGAATATGCCGCGCGCTTCATCGTATTGTTCGTTCCGCAACGCAAGACGTCCCTGCAAGTAGGCTGCTTCCCGCCCGACCGATTGCGACATGTCCGCGGCCAGAGCTTCCAGTTTTTCGGCGGCGTCGTCATGGCGGCCGTCCAATATAAGCGTCTTGGCCCACGCCAGACGGGTGGCATCGGTTTGCGGCGCGTCGGGATAGGTTTCGACAATTTTTTCATAGATCGCAAGCGCCTCGTCAAAGGCGTTGACGGCCGTCAATGCCGCCGCCCTTAATTGCAGGACATCCGGCATTCGGCCGGCATCGGGATATTGTGTTTGAAAGGTTTCCGTCAATTCCAATACCTTGTCGTTGCGTTCGAGATGATGATGCGCGACGGCACGCCAGAACATAAGCTCGGAGTGTTCGGCGGAATCCGCGATACCGGCAGGCGTATCCGTTGCGAGACGCTTCAAAAGCTCCTCATGCCTGTCCAGTTCGTGATACGCTTTCGCCAACAGAATTAAACCGGATGCACGATCGCGGTCATCCGGCGGCAGCGTTTTCAGATGCCGATCCAGCAAGGTAACGGCCATGTCGAATAATTCGTCATCCAACGCGGCGCGTATCGCAAGCATCGGATCGATCCCGGCGTCGGCAACCGC
>PWZG01000363.1 GCA_003567575.1 PVC group bacterium
TCGATGGCTTCAACAAGAATACGATGTTCCCAACCGTCGCCAAAATCGTACAGGTAGGTGAACGTTTGTTTCGATCGGTAAACCACGTTGCGCAACATGACCGTCGATTCTTCATCCATGCCGCCATCATCCATGTCTTCCAACATGCGTCTATCGCCGTATTCGATGCCATTGATCTCAAAGGAATGCAGGTGCGCGCATTCCCAGCCCATGGCGGTCTGGATCACTTGGTGCAATTGATCAAGCGTCATCGTGTCCGGCGCCACGATCCGGCGCCAGATGGGCGGCCGGCTGCCCTTCAGCGTCACTTTCATCCTGATGGCATGCTCGGCGGGCGGAACCCGCGTTTCTTCCGAATCGTTTTTTGGGCTTATCATGGTGCGCCTTTCATATTATTGACATGTTTCTCTTCTCTGCCCGTCATGATATGTCTGATCCTCTAAAATATCAATATCATTTCGGAAAAAGGATTTGGTGTTTAAATGGCGAACCGTCCCCGGTGAGCCGTGGCCATGTGTGCCATTGGAGTAGGTGTTTGGAGGTGGATGTGTGCGGGTTTGAATCAGGTTTTGTATCCCGGATTTTTTAGGAAAGAGCCAAATTTATTAAAGGAGGCTCTTGCAAAACCTCACTTTCATGCGGTCGGGACGCCTGCCTGTCGCGTTCGCGACGCAGACAGGGAGCCCGACCCTCCAGAAATCCACGGAATACGGTTGTTAATTCAACTGGAGGGACGACCTCCGTGTCGTCCGCGGGATGTTTTGCTCCATCCACTTACTCTTTTTCCCCGATTTGCATTAGAGCTTATAGCCTGATATTATCTCTTCTTGAAGCAACCAAGCGAAGCGAAGGTTACCCTTGACCAATCCGGTCAGAGCATGATCAGAGGAGGACGACATGAAAATCAAGGACGTGTTGGAAGCAAAGGGACGTACCGTTTACACGGTGGAGCCGGACCGTTCGGCACGGGACGCATTGGCGTTGTTGAACCGCCACCGAATCGGCTGCCTGGTTGTTGTCGATAACAACGGCGATATTCAAGGCATTGTATCGGAGCGCGATATTCTCCGCTATGTAAGCGAATCCGACAAAAGTCCGGCGCATGAAACGGTTGCCCGTGTCATGACGCCGCATGACGCAACGATCATCGCCACGGAGGAGGATGACATTGATTACGCCATGCGTGTGATGACCGAAAGTCGCATCCGCCACCTGCCCGTGGCCATGGAAAATCATCTGACCGGCATCATTTCCATCGGCGATCTGGTCAAATGTCTGCTGGCGGAAACAACTCATGAGAACAAAATGCTGCTTGATTACATTACCGGCCGTTATCCCCGCTGAACGCCAGACCGACACCCTCATCCCGTTCTCTCCAATTTTCCGCAAGACAATCCTCCAACACACTTGAGGTATGCATGCGGCCGGTTTCATCGATACCCATCACGCCGGCGGCTTCGTAAAGGATGAAACCGTCAAAAAGATCCGAATCACGGACGTGCCGGATGACGGTCCGAACGCTTAGTCGCCACCCTTATTCGGACGCGTCGATTGTCTTACCATAAGCCGGGTGGGGATGACCAGCCGGCTGAATTGGCGACCGGCGTCTCCGCGAATACGGGCCATGAGCATACGGAACGCATTCTCTCCGGCAAGCTGGCCGATGGCGCTGGGTGATGTCAGCGGCAGGCTGCCGTGACTGGCGAGAATGGAATCTTCACACCCCATGACCGCCACATCATGGGGAACACGTACGTCCACCGCCTGCAAGCAGCGTATCGCGATGGAAGCCGTGAAATCCGTGCCGATGATCGCATCGAATTCTCCGAGATGTTTGCGAATAAACGCCCGCATCGGTTTCTCCATCAAGTCAGCATCCGTAAATTCGCATGTCGTGGAAATGGGTATCCGCATTTCCAGCGGTGGCGGCGCCTTGGCTCGCTGCAATTCGCGGCGTACCGCCTCAGCGCGAATCGCATTGATCCGTGCTTCCGGCACGCCGTTGGCAAAGCAAACGCGCCGGCATCCCAAACGCAACAGATGACGCGTCTGGGAACGCCCGCTTTTTTTCAAATCCGTGCTGACGTCGTCGCAATCGAAATCCAAAAGGTTCGCCCCTTCAAACGTCACCACGGGAAACCCTGTTTGGGCCAGGCGCCGAAGTTCCGTATGCGGTCCCGAATCCGTTGGGTATACGGCCAATCCATCCACGCCGCGATCCAGAAGCTGACGGATCAGAAGATCTTCCGATTCCGAGTCATTCGAATGCGAACTCACGGTCACGGCATAACTTGTCGAGGCGGCGGCTTCGGTCAGACCGACCGGCCGGGAATGCTGTGAGCGAACGCCGAAACCGGGCGAAATGAGACCGATCATACCGGATCGGCCCGTTCGCAAGGCTTGCGCCGATAGGTTGGGACGATATCCCAGGTCCCGAGCGGCATCAAAAATGCGCTGCCGCGTCTCATCCGAGGCCCAACAGTTTGCGCGACCGTTCAGAACTTGGCTGGCGGTGGTGCCGTGGACGCCGGCCCGGCGCGCCACATCCTCCAGCGTGACACGCGAGGTTTTGCGTCGGCCTTTGCCTCTTCGTTCCGTGGCTTTTCTCGCGGTTAGTTTACTCATGATATAGGTAACGAATGGTATCCCAGGCTGCCCGCCTCAATCATTTTTCCTCCAACGGCGCGTACAGGAACCCTCGCCGGTACAGACCGCCGCGTGCATCGGCATCGTTCAATACCCGGATGGCAATCGTGTTCGGTTGTCCCGGGCGCAACTTGTCGCCTACCGGAAATTCCGCCGGGTGGGCGCGATGGCTCCACCAGCGCGCCCAGGGACGGTGCCCCACGTATTGGCCGTTGATCCAAATCCAGCCCTCATGGATCAGACCGCCCAGCAACAGGTTGACGTCGCGACCCGTGAAGGCGGCCGGAACGTCGACCGCTCCCCGATACCAGACATGACCGGAATAGAAATAGCCTTCGTCATTAAGCGGTTCCTCCTGCTGGTTCAGCAGATAATAGGTGTCACGCTGCTCCCATTGGCTATCGTCCACCGATTCGAGATACCAGCGTTCGATGACGCCCTGGTTGAACGGATCACGGCGGAAACGCATATGGAGCGGTAATTCGGCGACCAATTCGCCCGTGCTGCCGTCCGTCTGCGCCGCCCGCTTTTCCGCTCGCGCCTTGTAGCCTTCGGCGAAAAAGGGGCGTTCGCGGCCCGGACGTTCCGATTCGATGAAAAAAGGATAGATGGCGTTGAGTTCCGCTTTGATCTCCACCATGCGCCCGGCGGCGGCCGCGGCGGCCGACCAGTCCAACGTGCGAAAGGCTTCGTGTTTGGCGGCATACGATTCCAGGTTCTCGGCGATCAGGGCAAAGGCCTCGACCCGTTCCCGTTGCGCGGGCGTCGTTTCGGCGGCCAGGGCCCGCTCAACATGCGCATGGATGCGGTCGCTGAATTCAAGGTTATAGAGATGGTTGACCAGCCAATCTTCGTGAGCCTGATTATGGCTTTGTAACAAACGTTCCGCGCAGGCATCCCACCAGGCGCGTACGTGCGGCCCGGCATCGGGACCGAAAAACGTCGCATAAAAATCCTGTTTGAGGGCTTCCACGTCGGTATCGGCGTCCCATAGCAACTTGGCCGTCACGTAATAACTGATCCAGGTTTGCATAAAGGCTTTGCGGCCTTCGCGACGCAAGCCCTTGATGCCGATATCCCGGTAGATCGGAGCGTTGACCGCCATGTTATCGACATCGCGTTCGGGGACGAACATCCCGGTCAAGAACCCGGGATTGTAGTCGTAAACGTAGACATGCGGCGTCTGCTCGCGCCACTGGGTAAGGATCGAGACAAACTGGCGGCGACGCCAAAGATGGGTATCGTTGGGATGCATAATATCGCAGGTGATCGGCGCATGCCAGATGGACACGTTGTTCGGCAAATGGATGCCTTGGGGCGGCATTTCGCGCAATGAGTAGGCGCCCGTGGCAACCCACTTATCCGGAAACTCCTGCGCGATCCGTTTGACGAAAGCGAAAAACTGTTCGCTCATCATCGGGCGTTCCGGGCGGTTTTCGTAACGCGGATATTTGAAGTTCTGCGAGGCGCTGCTGCAATCGGAGCAGTAGCAGTAGGGCTGACCGTCGGGGGGACTGAACCCCACGCCTTCGCTGTCGGGCCAAACCGCACGTACGTTGCCCACATTCAGTTCGCCGGCGAACGCCCGGCGCAAACGATCCAGCACCGTTTCGACCATATTGGTATTCGAAAGGCAGAACATCGATCCCGCGCGCCGTTGCTGATCGCGGCCCATGGCGTAAAACTCGGGATGCTCTTCAAAAAACTCGCCGTGCGGCAGCAGACCGCCCAGCGAGCCGTCGCTGGAATGCGGATAATGGCGGCTGACGCTGAAGCCTATCTTATGCCCCCAGTCGGCGTAAATCTCGCTTTCTTCGCGCGATACCGGGATCCATCCCGAAAAGGGAATATCCCGGATCGCAAAGTCGGGACGCGACAGAATATCCAACGCCGGCGCCACGATTGTGGCGCGCTCCGGAATCACTTCGCCCCATTCCCCGGGAAAATAAAATCGGCAACCCAGTTTTTCCAGCAGAGCATAAGCCGCGAAGCTTGTGCCGCGATACAGGCCGTCGTTGTTACCGGCCACCAACAGCGTGTTCTCACCCAGGGTACGCAGCACGTAGCCTTCCTCTTCAAACGCATCGTCTCGAATCGTGGGATCGAACCCCGACGGTACGTTCTGCCCTTGGGCCGCGGCGGTATGTCCGACATGCACCCGGCCCGGCGGCGCATCCGCCGGCAACGGCTGGCCTTCCATCACCAGCGGCAGCGCGGCGCCGCTCATCTTCTCGATATAGGTTTGCAGGGCCTCGGCCGCCTGCATGGATTTCTCGGCATCGGCCTCGACGATCAACACGGCGCGTGGCGCACCGTCCTCGACCAGCGTGATGGCCGTCGCATTCCTTGCGGCAAACCCGACCATGAATGACAAGATGACAAATATTCTTGTTGCAATAGACTTCATAATGATGATCTCCTTAAGGTTTCTTGTGTCCCATGACTATCTATCCCGATAGATTACCACCGGCCCTATCAGTCCGCCGGAGCCCAGTTCGTTCAGCCAGGTTCGTTCGGCCAGGATGGTGTACTGGTTGTCGCCGGTCCGCAAGGCATCGGTTACATCAAATGCGGCCGCCCTGGCATAACCGTGAAAGCGGTCAAGCACGTCCCCTTCTTTGTGCCGGCGCGTATCTTCCGGGACGACATACGGCACATGCTTTCCGTTGACGAAAAGTTTGGCGCTGCTGTCCACGCCGCCGATCCAGAGCTGTGCGCGTTTGCCGTCGGTCAGCTCGGAAAGACGCTGGTTGGCGCGGTACACCATGCGGCCGGAACGGCCGGAAGCGTCATCGGTCATGCTGTTATGATGCCCGATGGTGCTCCAGGTTTCACGCACGACATGCGTGACCGGCCAGTCCGCGTCATCATAATCCGGCGCGGTCCAGGGCAGCGAGGCTTCCTCCGGGCCGGGGTTGTGTTTCCATTTCCACGTGTAAAGCGGGGCGCCATGCCGGGCATATTCACGCTCCATACGGGCGGCGCTTACGTATACCGGCCGGATCAGCACATTAATATAGGTTAATTGCGGGGTTCGCTGGCCGAAGCCGTACTGATCCTTGTAGCGTTCGCGCAAATGGGTGTATGAACCGACCCAGTGATCGAGATCGCGCTCCAGGTGGCGCAGGCGGCCGGCGGCGAAATCCTCGCGCATGGTCATGAACAATTCAAAGAGCGAGAGGCTTTGGTTGACCATATCCACCCGCCGGTATTCGCTGATGGTCTCGCATTTTTTCAGGGCTTCATCGACCAGTTCGCGGGCGGTTGTCATGACCGCGGGGGTAAACATGCGCAGATAGCCGAGGAAACTGCCGGAATACTCGCGAGTCTCGACCCAGGCGCGGTCCATGTGCAGCCAGTATTGCTTCATGGGTTCCGCCGCCGCCCCGTAAAATTCCGTCCACAATTCCTCGAGGATGTCTTCGGCGTTTTCCTCCGCGTTGAAGGTCATACGCAGGCTCAGGTAAAATCCCGGCAACATGCATTCCCAGCCGCTCATGGTCTCGGGCACCCAGTATGCCACATTGTTTTCCAGGATGATCGGAATGTCGGTGCCCCACTTGGTGATGAACGGGTTGGGCGCCGTGATTTCCGCCAGGTTCATGCCGTAGGCGTAATAAGCAAGCCGTTCGGCCTTCTCCCCCCAGCCCTCGACGATATCCTTCAGCCAGAATTCATTGGGATGATCCGGCCAGTTCATGGGATGGTGCCGGTTGAAGTCGATCGGTGCGATCCGGGGAATGACGTTCTGATGAACCCGTTCGCGAGCCGGCGGCATGTTGTAGTTCACATAGGCCAGGACCCCGAAGGTAACTTCCGGATATTTTTCGCCCACGCGTTCGGCCACCCGGTTACATAGCATGATCAGGCGGTCGGTCACGGACCAGCGACCGGCGGCCGGCTCCCAGACCCGCGGTTCGGGATCGTGTTTGCTCTCTTCCGGGTCTTCGGTGGGGATGACGTAATCTTGTGGCGCCAGGGACATGCTGACCTGATACGTGTCATCCAGCATCTCGATGATTCGTTCCGCCACGGCTTGTGCCGTGTCTTCGCGGGTCCATCGGAAGGAGTGCGGGCGTCCCAAGAGGTTGCCGTCGGCGTCCTGAATCCGCCATTCCGGGTTGGCTTCAAGCTGCTCGGCGGAGATATAGCTCTCAAGCTGGTGTCCGGTGGCGATGTAATCGGAATTCGAAGAACGGTTGCGACGGACAAAATCGGCGTCCGCCGTCCGGCCTTGCATGCGCCGCCACTCCGTGGCCGGCGCCAGTTTTTCATCCATTTCCGGAATCTTCAGTTCCGGTTGCGAAGGGATGACCTCGCCAAGTTCAGAAGGCATATACCAGCGGCATCCCAACCGGTGCAGCAGTTCGTAAATTGCGTAACTGGTGCCGTATTCCGATTCGCCGTAGAGACCGATCCCTTTGTCGTCGACCACCACCCGAAAGCCGTACCGGCCGGCTTTCGAGACGCCGACCGGACCGAACACCGTCTCGGCGGCCGTGCCGATATAAATCGGTGTTCTCGGATCGTTGTTCGGAAGGGTCTCGACGATTTCGATCTCCGCGCCTGAAATTTTCGAAAGATAATGGGACAGGTCCTTGATAGCGTCGCGTTGCACGCGTTGCGCCTGCTCCTTGAGAAACTCAGGGTGAAAACGCTGAGCATAGGTGAAATTCCGGCTGTCACCTTCCCAGGTCAAGGATTTTTCAGGAATGACGATCACGCTCTTTGCGGCCCCGCCGGATGCAAGAGAGGTCCGCTCGATCGCGGCGGGATGTCCTTGCGCAGATGTTTCAGTCCGTCCCGGAACAACGCAGAGTGCCAAGGCGAGAGCGATTTGCCAATGACGGTTCGTAATCATCTTGAGACTCCATTTTGCATGACGTTCGGGATGTTTCAGCGAAACATAACAAGGGTTCCGCGCGGCAGATAACTTCTCGACGCGACGGGGGTATTGCCGTAAGCGCCCATGTTGATCCTTTCTCCATAATGAGGATGGGGTTCCAACTCCCATGAACTCGCCGGATCGCCGGCGTCGATGAGCAGGCTGTGTTCTCCTGAGCGCTTCCATTCGCCGCCGGAAAAATAGCCGTCGTCATAATAGGCCGTGGTGGACAGCAAATGGAGGTAGATTTCGTCGGCAAACAGTGGATTGACATCCAGATTCCCTGTCCCGCTGAAACCGCCCTGAATGTTGGAATAACGGACCGTGACCCCCTCCGTGGGGGCGATTTCCAAAGGCGTATTGTTCCAGAAGATGCTGTTGATCACCTCGGCGTCATAACCCGGCGAATCGTGGGCCAGGGCGCCGCCGTAGCCGGCGGTCGTGGACTGGTTGGCCACGGCGGTCACGTTCGAAATGACGACGTGGGCGTCAAGGGTGGCGATGGCGCCGCCGATGACGCTTGATGTATTCTCGCGAAACACGGCGTTGACAA
>PWZG01000239.1 GCA_003567575.1 PVC group bacterium
ACGTTCCGGATCATCGAGCAGCATTTGCGCTGCGCCCTTTATATCGTCGAGACCGCAATCGTAGGGATTACACAGTCGCATTCTCAGCGCCTGTATCACGGCTATGGCGCGTTGCCGTAATACGCGGTACGGTTCGTTCCCGCTTCCGGTGGCCGAATCGCTTTCTTTCAGCAGGTGCGCGGCACGTTCCGGATCGCCGGCGAGACAGATCACGACGCCGGGTTCAAGCCGGCTGCGAACGACCCCCTGGTGTTCCGACAAGGTCAACGGTTGCCCGCGCAGCACGTCGACCTGTTCGCCGCCGCCAATCCCGGTATCCGCGGCATGCCAGGTGACATCCGCGCGATGGCAGGTATCGATATTCGCCAGAATCAACAGACGATTTTCGTCGCCTGGATCGCCGCGTAAAAGCGCCAGTGCCCTACCCTGCCCTGAATGAACCCAGCGCATGGGTACGTTACCGTAAAATGCCGGATGCAACCGCAACAGGCGATTCAAGTGTGCGATGGCATCGACCTGGTTCACGGACGCGCCCCAATTCAAATCGCTGTTCCCGTGAACATCGATTTTTTCAGTGGCAAACCATTCAACCCCATTGGCGAAAGCGAAAGCGCCTTGATGCGACAACAATGCTGCCAGGGCAGTCCGTAGTCGCGCCTCGGCCAGTGACTGTGCCGCCAGACGGTTATTGTCATGTGTTTCCGCGAAATTAACCAGCATACCGTCTGAACTGCTGATATCGTGAGCCAACGGCGTATAGGATTCGATTTGTTCACGCGTATATTGCTGGAACAATTCGGAATAGGCGCAGTTGAATCCCGCATGCTGCATCAGGGATCGCGTGACGGAGACTTTACCGCCGAGCCCTTCCAGCAAGAAAACGGTATCGGGATACTGATCGCGAACTTTAGCGATGATATATTCCCATGCGTCAAACGGGATCATATATCCGGCATCACACCGGAAACCGTCGACGCCGCGCCGGCACCAGAACAACAAAACGTTGGCCACATAACGCCACAGATCGCGGTTATCGAAGTCCAACGCCGTCAGATCTTGCCATGTCACGCCCCATGCCCCGGGCGACAGCATGCTTTGATCCTTTTGGCGAACAACCCATTCTGGATGCCGGGCATGAATTGCCGATCCCCATCCGCAATGATTCACGGCGATATCAAGCAGTAAATATCCTTGTCGCCGATGCACGGCATCCACCAATTCCTGGAACTGCTGCATCGGTGTCGCTGTGCGATCGAATTGGGCTAATGCCGGTTCCACCGCCAGGAAATCGGTCGTGGCATAGGGACTGCCATAGAGACCCATTCGACCATAAACCGCGGGGACGGGAAAAATCGGCATCAACAGGAGATGCCGGCATCCAAGTTTATCGAAAATGAAATCAAGCTGCGCGACAAGGTCACGGAACGTTCCCGAGGGTCCCAGCACCGTGGCTTGAGCGGCATCGACAATATGACGATAATCGCGTTTCCGCGTGGCGCGCGAAGGCCGGCGTTTGCCGAACTGGCGCACAAAGGCGTTGTATATACCGTTGGCGCCGACGATATGCGACGGGGAAACACTGATCGACACATTGTCGCCATCCGGCCATTGCGGATCGGCATCCGGGCCAGGCTGATAGAAGGCTTTTGCCTCAAAATGGCCGACCTCGGAAACGGGTATCCGGACCTCGAATTCGTCCGGACCGGTCGGTATCATGGGCCAATCGTACCAGTCTCTTGCCAGCCGTGCACGATCCATCTCCACCGCGGCAATGATTTCGCCACGTGCCGTCTTCGCCGAGCCGAGATTGGTACGCAGCCAGGCCATGCCGCCGGTCAGGTTGGATGCCCGCAGTCGGAATTCGAGCGTATCGCCCCGGCAATGCACGAGACGGGTTCCGGGAGCCGGTGTTTGTTCGATAACGTGATGATGCATGTTCATTCACCAAGAGATTCTATCCGCACCACCCTCAACGAGCCCGCGATTCGCTCTGCCACATATCGAGACTCGGACCAAGCCGGGCTTTCAAGGGTTCCGATAATTCGGATAATTGCTGTATCCATTGCGTATCCGACGGTGGTCGCGAGGTGGCGGCGACGTTTTCAGCGACTTGTTGAGCATTACGGCCCCCCACCAGCACGGACGTCACGGCAGGTTGCGCCAACAACCATTGTAACGCCAGTTCCAACGGTTTACGGTCCACCGCTTGCGCTGTTCGCGCCAACGCATCCATGGCATCCTGGGTTTCCTTTTCAGCGCCTGGATCCGAATGCCGGGCATGGGAACGGCGACATGAAAAATGTCGTGTTCGCGCCCGATCGGGCGGAACATCATCCAGACACCGGAATTTTCCCGTCAACAATCCCTGCATGATGGGCGAGTAACACAGCAACGAAATATTTTCGCTCACGCAATAGGGTTGCAATCCATATTCAACCGCACGAAACAACAGGTTATAGGCGACCTGATCGGAGACAGGATGAAATCCGATCGCCGCCAGTTCGCATAAACCCTTTACATCGAAATTCGATACGGCGACAGCGCGGATTTTACCTTCATCACGCAACGCTTCCAGCGCGGCCCAGGTTTCCTCCATCGGTACCGCGGGGTTGGGCCAGTGAAGTTGATAGACATCGATGTAATCGGTGCGCAGGCGACGCAAACTGTTTTCGCACGCCGTCCGCAAGTCAGCCGGGGCAAAGTGCGAGGGCGACACCTTGGTCGCCAGGATGATGCGGTCACGGACGCCGCTCAGGGCGCGCCCGATAAGTTGTTCCGAATATCCTTTACCGTAACCTTCGGCGGTATCGAACAGTGTAATCCCCTCGTCATACGCGGCTTGCAATGCGGCCAGTGAATCATTTTCATCTTGCGGCCCCCAATTGAATCCGCCGACGATGGCCCAACAGCCCATGCCCACCACGGATACGGAAATACCGGTCTTTCCCAGTCTTCTCTTTTCCATTGTCGTCTCCTTGCGAATGGCTGTTCCTGATTCATCGAGAATTCGTGATCAAACCCTTACCACGATCGACGGGTCATAATCCGCTGGCGGTTCGTACCCCATCAGGGTCAAACACGTGGCGGCCAGCGAGCTGATGCCCATCCGTTCGGACCCGCCGGCCAGACGCCAGGCGCCGGGATCGGCAGGGGCATAGATGACGGCCGGCACCGGATTCAGCGAGTGACTGGTCTTGGCCTTGACGCGACCGGTATCAGGATCGATTTTTGGTTTGCCGTCCTTGTCACGTTCCACCATATCATCGGCATTCCCGTGGTCCGCCGAAACCACCAGAATAGCGCCGCTACGCCGCACGGCATCCATCACGCGGCCGAGACACAAGTCGACGCAGCTCACCGCGATTTCGGCGGCCTGATAATTTCCGGTATGCCCCACCATGTCCCCATTGGGATAGTTCAACCGGATAAACGGATACTTATTATCACCTATGGCAGCCGTCACCGTATCGGTTATTTCCGCGGCTTTCATCCATGGACGCTGCTCGTAGGGAATCCGATCCGATGGTATTTCAAGATAGGTTTCCAGTTGTTCGTCGTATTTACCCGACCGGTTGCCGTTAAAGAAATAGGTTACATGACCGAACTTCTGCGTTTCGCTGACCGCAAGCTGAGCAACGCCGGTGCGGGCGAGATATTCGCCAAGGGTCCGATCAATGCTCGGCGGCGCCACGAGGAAGCGCGATGGAATTTTTAGGTCGCCGTCATATTGCATCATCCCGGCGAAACAGACGTCCGGTCTCGGGCCGCGATCGAATTGATCAAAATCTTCCTCCTCGAATGCGCGGGATATTTCAATGGCGCGGTCGCCGCGGAAATTAAAGAAAACAACGCTGTCGCCATCGCGTATGGGTCCCAGCGGCTGATTATCGCGATCGATCACAAACGCTTGCAAATCCTGGTCCAGGACACCCGGTGTTTCGCGGCGCAACGTATTAATCGCATCAGTCGCTGACGCAAAATGACGGCCTTCGGCCCGCACGTGCGTCGACCAGCCGCGCTGCACCATATCCCAGTTCGCATTATAGCGGTCCATGGTTATATACATGCGACCGCCGCCCGAGGCGATGGCGGCATCGAATGCGCCGTTCGCGTTGATTTCGTCCAAATACCGTTCAAACGGTTCGACATATTCCAAGGCCGATGTCTCGCCGACATCGCGTCCGTCGAGCAGAATATGGATGCGAACGGTTTTAATGCCGTCCGCCTTGGCGCGTTGCAGCATGGCTTTAAGATGATCGATATGACTGTGTACATAGCCATCGGAAAAAAGCCCGATAAAATGCAGGGTTCCATCGTTTTTCAGGCATTGTTCCTTGACCTCGCGCCAAGCTTCGCCGCGAAACATGTCGCCGGAGGCGATGGATTGGTTCACCATTTTTGCGCCCTGAGCGTAAACCCGTCCGCAACCGATGGCGTTGTGTCCGACCTCGCTGTTTCCCATTTCGTCATCGCTCGGCAAACCGACGGCTGTACCGTGAGCTTGTAACGTTGTCGACAATGCATGATCAAGCAACCAGTCAAGATGCGGGGTATGCGCCGAACGAACGGCATCGCCATCGGGCAGCGAACCGGTTCCAATACCGTCCATAATCAGTAACACTACCGGTCCGGCGGGCGCCGAATAGGGTTTCTTTTTCAGTTCAAGCGTAGTCATAAAAATTAATTTTCTCCTTTGTTAAACGGTTACGCTTAATTTACTTGCCATATTCTTATTTCCGTCAACCGTGAACCTTGAACTGTGAACCGTGAACGCTTACTTAAACGGTTTACATCTTGCTTCGCCATGCGTCGCCGGATGATGTGAACGGCGCGATTACTGGATACGTCCGGCAAAGTTGCGAATTGCGCGCGCAATCGCTTCCGCCAATTGGTCGCGGTATTGGGCTTGCAAAAACCTCTCTTCTTCGTGGGGATTACTGACAAATCCGCATTCCACCAGGGCCGCCGGACTCCGGATTCCTTTTAACACGGCGAATCGCGCCCGTTTAAGACCGCGATCCGGTGTCCCTGCGACGGCAAGCAGTTCTTTTTGCAACAAATATCCCAACAACGTGTTGGCGGCATCAAAACTGTTGCCGGAAACGGTCTCGCCGGCAACGCCGTTCATATCGTTTCGAGACGTCGGCGGATATCCCGACGCCGGCAGCACAAACGTTTCAACGCCGGAAACCATCGTGTTTTGGACGGAGTTGATGTGAATACTGACAAAAAGATCGGCGCCCAGTGCATTGGCAAGTTCAACACGTTCCTCAAGACCCAAGTAGTAATCGTCTTCCCGTGTGAGATGAACCGTGAACGGCTGTGATTGCAGTTTCGCACGCACGCGCCGCGCAATATCAAGCACAACACGTTTTTCCTCGACATTACGGGCGCCGACGGCGCCCAAATCGGCGCCGCCATGGCCGGGATCGATCACGATCACTCTTGTCGGCCGGTCGGGCAACACACGAGACGGACGCAGCAGGGCGTCAATCGTAGTATCGACATCGGCCGCATCGATCCGCCATCGATCACGCGGCCCGCCAACGGGTCCGTTCAGATAAACCAAGGTTCCGTTATAGGTCAACCGGCGACTGTTGGCCTCGAAAACAAGGCTTGAATACGCACTGCTGCAAACGAACTGATCGGCCGTAACATTGACGTGGGGGAATCCGTAAAATCCGGCAACATCTCGCAAGGGACGCCGGCCATCGGCTTGCGGCGCCTGGGGCGAGGCGCCCGCGATCACTGCCAGCGGAAATACTGTCATGATACATGCCACCGCGGCCGTGGCCGCGAATAGATTTTTTTTTGGTAGCCGAAACGCAATCATTATGCTATTTTAAATGGAAACAAATGCATTGGAAACGTCTGATAAGCTGTACTTTCGTCATATCGGACGCGCATTGTAGCCGGATTAAGGCTAGATGTAAAGAAAAAGCGCACCGGCCATGGAGTCCGCGTGCTGCGCCAATGCAATGATTATACGCCAACCGGGCAAACCCAATCAAAGGATGAACGCAAGATGGTTGAGATAACGGAAGCGACGGCAAATCCGCAGGTACGCGATCTTTTTAACAAAGGGTTCACTGCAATCGAACGTAACAATTTCGATTATGCGATCGACATGCTACTTGTGTGCGTCGAGAGGGAACCCGCTTTTTTGCGTGCGCGAAAATTTTTGCGTGCGGCAACAATCCGGCGTTTCATGGCGCGCAGCGGCAATCTTCAATTGCGGCATGTCCTGGCTTTCATCGCAGGATTGCCCCTGTTCTGCAAATACCATTTGGCGATGCACGGCAAACGTCATCTGGAAGCCTTGCAACTGGCTGAAAAGTTAATGAGCAACGATCCCTTCCAGCCGCTCTTCATCAAGGCGCTGGGTCGTGCTGCCGAAGCCGCGGAAATGCCGGAAATCGCTATTCAGACACTGACCCTCGTTCGTGAACATATACCGGATTCCACGTCAATTCTTTACTGGCTGGGACAGTTATACCTGAAAACCGGCCAGACGCAATTGGCCCTGCAATGTTTCGAGGAACTGGTGAACGCGAACCCCAACAACTCCGAAGCGTTGAAAGCGCTCAAGGACACAATGGCTGTCAACAGTATGAATCGTGACGGCTGGGAAGACGCCGCGCGCGACGGAGGATTCCGGTCGGCCGTCAAGGATACGGCCGAATCCGAGATACTGGAACGTGAATCCAAGGCCGTGAAAGGCGAACAGGATCTTGAAGCGTTAATTCAGGATGCACTGGAGAAAATCAAGAAGGAACCGGAGAACGTCAATTATCGCCGGTCGCTGGCCTCCCTGTATGCCGACGCGAAACGATTCGATGAAGCCATCGAAACACTCGAGGAAACGCAGAAAATGGGCGTGGGGCGCGATCCCCAGATCGATCGCAATATCATGCTTATCCGGCTGCGCAAGTTCGATGCCGCGATTGAGACGGCGGATGCCGCCGGCGATACGGAGACAGCGGAAGCGCAACGCAAGGAACGTGACGCGTTCCGTTATGACTACACGCAGGAGATGATCAGACGCTACCCGAACGATGCCACCTTGCGCTTTGATATGGGCATACAGTATTACGAGCGTGAAATGCTCAACGAAGCCATTCAACAATTCCAAGCGGCACAACGCAGTCCCAAACACCGGCTGCAATCCATTTTTTATCTGGGCATGTGTTTCAAACGGAAGAAACAGTACGATATGGCCGTCGAACAACTGGAACATGCCCTCACTGAATCCGAGACCATGGACAATACGCGCAAGGAAATTCTTTATCAACTCGGGCTGATCTTGCTTGAGACCGACCGCCAGGAACGCGCCATGGAATGCTTCAAGCAAATCTACCAGGTCGATATCGGCTACAAGGATATTGCGCAACGTATCGAAGCTCAATATTCCTGATCGACACGACAAGTCCGGCAAATCACTAAAGCTAAGAGGACATGCAAAAACCCGGAATATGACGCCGCGTCTACAATGTCGAACCCAGGTTTTTGCAAGAGCCTCCGGAGAATGAAACCGGATGGACACCATAAAACCGCCACGTTTGTTGAAGCAAAAGAACATGGTGCGTGTGTTACAGGCGCTCAGCCCCCTCCTTTTGCTTTGTATCTATTATTTCGGCTGGCGCGTTATGGCAGTGCTGGCGGTCGCGTTGCTGAGCGGGTTTCTTACCGAATGGATCATGGCGGTAAGACGCGGCGGCCGTATCAGTACCGCCTGTTTCGTTACCTGCTCGCTCTATGCGCTCTCGCTTTCCGCGACGGTCCCCTTGTGGATTGTCGCCGTCGGCGCCGTGGTGGCGATCCTGTTCGGCAAGGAAGTGTTCGGCGGTTTCGGCAAAAACGTGTTCAATCCGGCGATCGTCGGACGCGGCTTCGTTTTCGTCTGTTTTCCGGTGGAAATCACATCACGGTACGCCCCCGTTTTCCGCGGATTCCCCGGCGGTTTCGCCCATTGGAGTATGGCCACGCTGAGGGAGTTGCCGGATTATCTGACGGAAAGCGGTTTGTCGGTGGCCGACGCTGTAACCGCCGCCACCCCCATGTGGGCGTGGCGCGATTACGG
>PWZG01000213.1 GCA_003567575.1 PVC group bacterium
GGAACCGTTTCACGAAGTCGGCACTGATCGCTCCGGCGACACGGCGCCTGGCGCGTGCGATGGATGACGCCATGAACCGCTTGCGGGAACACAACCTGGCGGGAACGATACCGGCAGCCCACCGTGTACTGAGAGAGGCATTACGGGTGGCGCCGTACGCGGCGCAAACCGAATGCCGGACCGTCGGTCATTCTCATATCGACGTGGCCTGGCTCTGGCCTTTGGCGGAAACCCGGCGCAAATGTTCGCGCACCTTCAGTACCATGCTGCGACACATGGAACGGGATCCGGATTTTGTCTATGTCCAGTCGCAGGCCCAGTTGTATGCATACCTCGAAGAGGATTATCCGGAGTTATTCGAGCAAATCAAGCGCCGTATCCTTGAAGGCCGCTGGGAGGCCGGCGGCGGGATGTGGGTTGAAGCCGATTGTAACCTGGCGTCCGGGGAATCATTGCTGCGCCAGTTGATTCATGGTATCCGGTTCTGGCGTCATCGTTTCGGGGCGCAGTATCGTTCCCGCTATCTGTGGCTGCCGGATGTATTCGGGTATACGGCAGCGTTACCGCAAATTCTCAAGCATTGCGGATTGGATACTTTTTTCACCCAGAAGATCAGTTGGAACGAAACCAACCGTTTCCCGCATACGACGTTCTGGTGGCGGGGGATTGACGGCAGCAGCGTATTGTCGCATTTCTTTCCCTCAGATAATTACAATGGTACCGCCATGCCGCACGAGATGGTGCGCGGCGATTTCAACAACCAGCAATCCGATCTGATCCCGTTTTGGCTTAATCCCGTCGGTCACGGCGATGGCGGTGGCGGACCGACCGCCGAAATATTGCAGCGCATCAAAACCGCTGTTCAGGCGCCGTTATTGCCTCGAGTCCGCTACCAGTTGCCGGGCGCCTTTTCAGACGATCTGCATCATGCCGCACAAAACTGTTCGCTGCCCGTATGGCAGGGTGAACTATACTTGGAACTACATCGCGGAACATTGACGACCCAGGCCCAGATCAAACAGTGCAACCGGATGGCGGAACTGGCATTACGCGAAACCGAGTTGTGGAGTTATCTGGCGTGGGGCGGTTCTTCCGACTATCCGGCATCGGAATTGGATCGTCTTTGGAAAAGCGCCCTGTTGCAGCAGTTTCACGACGTTTTACCGGGCAGTTCGATCACTGCCGTATACCAGGATTCACATCGGGATTACGCGGCTTTACTGCTGGAACTGGCGCAACGGCGCGCAGCGGCGCTTACCCGGCTGGCATCAGGACTTCCTGTTCCGGAAGGCATGCGGGAACCGTACGCCGTGTTCAATGCCGCCGAACACAGCCGTCACGGCGTGGTAATGTTGCCGTCCTTCCCGCGCCATGCCCGACGTGATACTCCGGCCGCGCCACGGCTGGCGTATGTCACCAAGGTACCCGGCCTGGGGGCGACGGTGTTTGATGCCGCCGCCACGGGATTGCCGGCGGGGGTGAAACCTGTCAAGGCGACCGCCAGAACGTTGGATAACGGTGTCATCAGGGTCGGCTTGGATGCCGTCGGCCGTGTCCGTTCGCTGATTCGCAAGGCGGACGGCCGTGAGGCGGTTGCCGCCGGTCAACCATTGAATCAGTTTGTTCTTTATTCCGACCGACCCAACAAATGGGATGCGTGGGATATCAATCGTCATTATCTGAACATGGGCGATGCGATTACCACGCGCGCCGCTATGCAATTGATTGAAAAAGGTCCGTTGCGCGCGGTTATTGAAGTGCGGCGTCCGTTGGGTGCTGCTTCGGAGATGGTGCAGCATATCCGTCTGGATGCCGCCGCGCCGCGCCTGGATTTCGTGACTTGGATACGCTGGGGAGAGGAACATCGTCTGTTGCGTGTTTTGCACCCGGTAGATATCCTTAGCGATGTTGCCACCTATGAGATTCAGTTTGGATACGTGCGCCGGGCAACGCATTGCAACACCAGTTGGGATGGGGCGCGCTTTGAATCTTGCGCTCATACCTGGATGGATCTCAGTGAAAACGGTTTCGGCTTAGCATTGTTGAACGACGCCAAGTACGGACATTCCTGTCTCGGTAACGTCATGGGTTTATCGCTGTTGCGTTCGTCGCGGCAACCGGATGAGAAGGCGGATATGGGCGACCATAAATTCACCTACAGCCTGATGCCGCACGGCGGCGACCCGATCGAAGGTGGTGTGCCGGCGGAGGCACGCGCACTCAATCAGCCGCTGCATGTGGAACCGGTAACGAGCGCGACGTCCCGTACCGCCAATGCCACGGCCCCAAATCCCGCGGCTACCGATACCGGCGTCCTGCATCCCTTTGTGGTGCCGTCGGGGATAAGGGTCGAATGCTTTAAGAAGGCCGAGGATTCCGCGAAGCTGGTAGTGCGCTTTGTCGAGGTGGCCGGTAGTCGCCGCATGGCTGTGATTCCATGGCGTATCCCGGTCAAATCCATCCTGGCGGTCGATGCGCTTGAACAACCAACTAGTCTATTCAAAGTCTGGCTGGATCGAAAGAACAATGCTGTGAAAATACCGTTCGGATCTTTTTCGATCCGCACATTACTCGTCGAGCTGAAATAGCGTTCAACAATGTCATCAATGAGCTGCAAAGGAATACAGTCAATGGAAACTTCATTTCCCGTTCGTATCATGCCGTGTCTCGATATGCAAGCCGGTCGTGTTGTTAAAGGTGTGCAATTTGTCGATATTCGCGATGCCGGCGATCCGGTCGAATGTTGCCGCGCCTATTGCGACAGCGGCGCGGATGAACTGGCACTGCTGGACATTACCGCGACCGTCGAAAACCGGGACACACTGTTGGATGTAGTTTCCCGGGTTGCCCGGGTTGCCACGGTGCCGCTGACGGTCGGCGGAGGCATTCGCGATGTGGATTCCGCCGCCGCTGTTCTGGCCGCGGGCGCCGACAGGATATCGACCAGCAGCGCCGCCTTTCGCAGACCGGATACGATACATGAAATGATCGATAAACTCGGGGCGGACAAAGTTACAGTTGCTATAGACGCGGCGCGGAACGCGGAGATGCCGTCTGGTTACGAAGTGTATATTGACGGCGGCCGCACCGCTACCGGCGCCGATGCCGTCGAATGGGCACGCCGCGTTGATGGGTTCGGATGCAATCTTGTCCTGCCAACCAGCAAATCGACGGACGGCGCCAAAACCGGCTATGATCTGCCGTTGATCTCCAAATTGAAGCAAGCGGTTGGCGCAGAGATAGTCGCTTCGGGCGGCGCCGGTACGCTGGAACATTTCTACCAGGCGGTCGAGGCCGGTGCAACCGTGCTGTTGGCCGCCTCCGTCTTCCACTTCAACGTCATCTCGATTCCTGAATTGAAAAGATATTTAAAAGACCGCGGCGTTGCGGTTTCAGGATAATTGCCGGGTGTCCGCGAGCTTGACGGCGATGCCGGCTTTGATATGATGACGCTTGTGGTTTAACGTACGGGAGGGAAAATCATGAAGAAAAACAATTCGGCAACATTCGCTTTATGCCCGCGGCTTGCGTGGGTCTTTGTAACGGCTGTCTTCGGTTTGGCATCGTGGATTCCAGCCCGCGAAAATCTGGAATGGCCACCGACGCTTCCCGATGCCCAAACGGTGGTCACCGATACTTCGGATGCCTTCATAACGCCGCCGCCGGATATGGAACTCCGTGCCGGCGTAACGGTCGCTGTCACGCCGCCGACCATTGATTTTATGTATTTCCATGGACAGACCTACCTGGGCAAACCGTGGTCGGTTTGGGGCGACGCCCTGGCTGTCGGCGAAAATCTCTACTATACGTCCATCGGCGATCATTTGCGGGGTGGAACCAGTCAGCTTTACGAGTACAACAGCGAGACGCGTGCGTTACGGTTGTTGGTTGATATCGCTGAATATCTCAAGCAAGGCGATCATTTGCCGGAGGGAATGAAGTATACACCGGGCAAAATCCACAGTCGTATCGATCGCGGACGCGATGGCTGGCTGTACTATTCTACGCATCGCGGATCAACGCGCGGCGATACCACCGACGAGCAGGGCTACCTTGGCGACTGGATTTTCCGCACCGAACCCGAATCGGCAGTGACGGAAATAGTCGCCAAGTATCCGGTCGAGAAACATACGATCCCGGCCAGCGTGCTGGATCCGGACCGGATGATTTATTACGGCGGTACGGCCGCCGGAAACGACGCGCCGGTCAAGGGGGTACGGTTCCTTGCCTATGATGTTGAGAATCGCGAAAAACTGCTTGAAGCGCCGGAAGGTTTTCCGCGTTACGCCATTTTTTCGTCGACAACCGGCAAGGTCTACTGGAACAATAACGGCGGCAAGGTGTACGATCCCGCCGACAACACGATCCGCGAGGCGCCGCAAATTCCCGATGTACGCGCCGCCACGCGCGAGACACCCCAGGGCATTGTTTATGCCTTCAGTCAACGCCGGCATGAAGACATGCCCGCGCGCGGCAATATATGGGCATTCAATGTCAATACCGAGGAAGTCACTGATCTGGGCTATGTACAAGCCGCCGATCACACCTATGTTACCGCCATGGAGTCCGATCCGAGCGGCCGGTATGTCTATTATGTGGCCGGCTCGCATGGCAATATCATCAACGAAGGAACTCCGGTGATGCAGTACGATACCCGTACAGGTACCGCCAAGGTATTGGCTTTCGTCGGACCCTACTACGATAAAACATACGGTTACACGCCCGACGGTACGTTCGGTATCGGCTTGTCTTCCGATGGCGCCAAATTGTATATAACCTGGAACGGTAACCGGCGTGGATTACGGACCGGTTCGCGCGACTGGGAAACATGCGCCATGATGGTCATCCATATCCCTGAATCAGAACGTAGGCTGTAACGCAGTATGCGTGGCTCTAATCCGGTGCGACGCCCGGAATAATGCCGGAGGCAATCATGGCGGATCAACCGAACCATACATTTAAGAAACCGGAAACTATGCTGGGCGAATCGCCGGCAATGCAGCGATTGTTCGATGAGATCCGGAAAATCGCGGCCGTACCCACCACGGTACTGATTCAGGGCGAAAGCGGGACCGGCAAGGAACTTGTGGCGCGTGCGCTGCATGACAGGGGTCCCCGTAGCGATCGCCCATTCCTTGTATTCAATTGTTCCGCGATCCCCGATACCCTGTTTGAGTCGGAAATGTTCGGTCATAATCGCGGCGCCTTTACCGGAGCGGTGACAAAGCAATCCGGATTCGTTGAAGCGGCTGCCGGCGGCACTTTGTTTCTCGATGAAATCAGCGAATTGTCGCAAGGTTCACAAGCTAAAATTCTGCGGTTACTGGAACAGAAGACTTATCAATCGCTGGGCGAGGCCAACGAAAAGCATGCCGATGTACGTTTGCTGGCCGCAACGAACCAAGCCTTGGAACCGTTTATAGAGCAGGACCGGTTTCGTGCCGATCTATATTACCGACTCAATGCGTGCCGGATCGAGGTCCCGCCGTTACGCGAACGGCGGGAAGACATTCCTTTGCTGGCACGCTATTTCGCCGGTCGCGCCGCCACTGAAATGGGTAAACGCGTGACCGGCATCGACGACGCGGCCGTGCGGGAGTTGATGCGTTATCAGTTTCCAGGGAATGTACGTGAATTGCGTAATATGGTGGAATGCGCGGTCATCCATTGCGAACATGGCGGGTTACTGAGGAATGACGATTTTTTGGAGACATGCCGCAGCCGCCGCATGGGCCCGAAAACCGAATCTGCCGCGCCGGTTGCATCGTCGCCATGGCCGCTGGATACTTTTGATTTTCATGAAGTCGAGACCCGTTTGTATCGGGCTGCGTTGCAGCGTAGCAACGGCAATATCAGCGCGACGGCGCGACTGCTTGGGCTGGACCGATCGAAGCTAAGACGCCGTCTCGATAAACTTGAACTAGCCTGAGAATTCAGTCGGATTCAAGGGTAACCTTTGTCATCCCGAGCTTGTCGAGGGATCTGCGTCCGTCGCGGCGTGCCGAGATTCCTCGACTTCGCTCGGAATGACAATGCTTTTCGAGTGGTTTCCGCGGAATTATCGGACCGCACACTCTGACCTCTGACCTCTGACCTCTGACCTCTGGGTTGCGGGCGCCAGCGCCGCCTTAGTTTGTCGATTCATTGAATACATCCGCTTCAAAAACATGGAATCTGGCATTCCGTTGCCAGGCATCGGAAGGTAAGCCCGCTTTCTGTGATAAATGCGACAAGGTTTGCTCAAGATCCCATTGCTGTTCAACAGCTACTTGGGGCAGGAATACCGAGATTTTACCGTTCTTTTCCAAAATAATGCCATGGCGACCGATGACAATATCTTCCGGCGACCCCACCTCATGCGGCGGGGTCAATGCCGAGATTTCGATCGATACGTCAGGCCATTCTTGCGGTTGTATTGCGGAAAATCGCGGATCATGAAACGCGGAGTTGATGGCGTTGTTGATAACTGCCTCGAAAATCGAATGTTGCGGCAAAATCTCACCAATGCAACCGCGCAATTGATGACCGGGAAGATGCAACGTGACAAACGCGCCGCGCTTGGTTTCCATTGCCGGGGTAGGGGAATATTCCAATTCAGCCGTCGTCGGTTTACGCCCGTGTTTCAGGTAAAAATCAATGGTCCGTCGTGCCAGCCGCAGCAACATGCGTCGGTCGGAGCTGGAAAGTCCAGATTCCGATACCGTTGTCGATGCCGTGGACTTTGTGTTGCTTCGCGACCAACCTGAAGGTAAGACAAATGCAACGGCCATATAACTGACGCAATGCGAAAAATCGCCGGTGAGATGACCGGAGGTTGTGTAGGCGATCCGCCTTGCTTGCGCATCTTCGGGAAGCATGGCCAATAATATGGCGATCGGATCGCGACCGCAAATCGTGGCGCCGGTGCGGCGGCAATAATCCAGAAGCCCGCCACTGTCGCGCTGCGCGATTTCGGCGAAGGCGCCGTCGTCCAATCGTCGGATATTCTCGGCAACCGGTTCCCCGAACGGATGGAACCCGAAAGCGCTGCCGTAATGAGTGAAATCGGAGCTGACAACAACCAGTGTGTCCTGATCGGCGACCGCCTGTAAATCGCGCGCAACGGCGGACGCGCCGCTGGCGTCAAACCGTCCGACAACCAACGGTATCAGCAAGAAATCGCCCAGCACCCGTTGCAACACAGGCAATTGAATTTCGATACTGTGTTCGCCGTCGAACGCCTCGGGAAGGTAATCGAACAATGGTGATTGTTCAAGTTTTTGCAGTGTATCACAATCTATCCGCAATAATCCCAACGGGGTCTCGACGGCATCGGCGTCCGGCATTGCTATGCGCTGCGATAACGGGAGCCGATGCGAAGGCGCAAGAATGATGACCCGTTTGAACCGCCGTTCGCGAACAATGCTGACTCCCTGCGCAGCTACATTCCCGGAAAAATCGTAACCGGCATGAGGCAGAATCAGGGCATAAACCTTATCCGACGGCGGCACATCGGCGGTCCGCAGATCGGAGTCGATCCTCTTCGATAGGCTAACCGGGTCGGAATCATACCACGCGCCTGCAAATTGCGATTTCAGAACCCGTTTGGAAACTGATTTCACGTCGGCATCATTCGTCTTCATGCATACCTTCCCATCATTTCAACAACGGTAGCGCAGCAAATTAAATGCATGCGAAAATATACCATTCCCTGCATAATGCGTCAACCGCTGCAGCGGCGCATCCCAGGGCAAACGCATCATAAATTTTGGATCAATCCGCATTTACCAGCAGCATTTGCGTCGTTTCATGCCGGTTTCCATACCGTTCTGCTTCCGCGAAGCGAGCAAGTCGATCGACTAAGCGTATCCGGTTAAGCGTGGCGTTTAAGAGTGCGGTTAAGTGTGACCTTAGGTATGCATATACGATGCGAAGCCATCGATTAAGCGAGTCGGCGACGTGTAAGCGACGAAGTGTAGGGACACCGAAGTTAAGCAAGGCATCGTTTCGCGGAGATCATGTTTACGGCTCTTTGTGGCCGAGGTCGGCCCGACCTCGGCATCCCATGGCCCGAC
>PWZG01000106.1 GCA_003567575.1 PVC group bacterium
AACGGGGGAGGGACCGGTGGACGCGTACGGGCGACGATTACGGTGGACGATTTGTGACACTCCTCTCGTAATCCGTAATCGTCGCCCGTAATCGTAATCCGTTCTTTCATCCCCGAAAAACCTGATTTTCGCCGCGAAAATCACGAGGCCACACTCGTTTGAGAGAACATCGGAAACGGGTGTCGGGTGTCGAAATCGGTGGACGACTACGGGCGCCGATTGACGATTAAGGCCTGGGTCGATCATTGCCTTGCCTGATCAGTGTGGCTAAAATGGCGATATCCGCCGGACCAATTCCTGGGATGCGCCCTGCCTGCCCCAAATTCACGGGCCGGATACGGGCAATTTTTTCACGGGTTTCGTATCGCAAAACCTTGAGATTGAGAACATCCATCCACGATGGGATGGCAATCGTTTCCCATTCGCTGAAACGCGCGATCTGACGGTTCTCGCGTTCGATATATCCCTCGTACGTGGTCAGTGTTTCAATTTCCCGCACCACTTCCGGATGCAACGTCTTCAGGTTGCCGGGAATATCGCTGTAATGGACGCCAGGTCTGCTTAACATTTTGGATAAACTGGCGTTGCCGGAATGGGTCGAGCGCAATCGTTGCTGTTCTTGCTCGATTGTTGCGGCAAACCGTTCACTTTCGCGCAAATCATCCGGCGGCGCAATTCCAATCCGGCGTGCGGTATCCAGCAAGCGGAATCGCGCATTATGTTGCCGCAAATGAAGCCGATATTCAGCGCGCGAGGTGAACATGCGATAGGGTTCGTCCGTTCCTTTGGTCACCAAATCGTCGATCAGTACCCCGATATAGGCTTCGTTGCGCTTAAGAATCAGCGGTGCTTCGTCGCGGATTTCCAACGCCGCGTTAACGCCGGCAACGAAACCCTGGGCAGCGGCTTCCTCGTATCCAGTCGTTCCGTTAATCTGTCCGGCGCAATACAATCCCTGGATATGTTTGGCCGCAAGCGTCGGCATCAGTTGAGTTGAATCAATGGCATCGTATTCGATCGCATACCCAGGCGCCAAAAAAACTGCGTTTTCCAAGCCCGGAATCGAGTGCACCAAATCATGTTGCACCGTTTCGGGCAAACTGTTGGAGATACCGTTGGGATAAACTTCAAGGACATCACGGCCTTCAGGCTCGATGAATACATGATGGGATACACGATCGGGAAATTTGACGATTTTATCCTCGATGGAAGGACAATAGCGGACGCCCGTACCCGAAATAGCTCCACCGTAAAGCGCGCTCTCATGGAGATGCCGGCGCACTATGTCGTGGCTTTTTGGCGTAGTATGGGTTAACCAGCACGATTGTTGCTTGGAACCCGGCGGCCAGGGGCGGAGCGGCGTCGCCGCTGCGATATCGTGAGGTGTCGTGGGAGCCAAATCAGAGATTGATTGTTCCACGTGGAACAATTCGCGACGCGCCATCATGGAGAAGAACGGCGGAGGATAACAACCGGGTTGCTCCTGCATGCAACTCAGGTCAATGCTGTCTTTATGCAGTCTTGGCGGTGTGCCTGTTTTGAGGCGATGGATTACGAATCCAATTTCCCTAAGTTGCCGGCCAAGCTTGACCGATGCAGCCTCGCCGAGTCTTCCGCCGGCACTTCGCCGATTCCCGATGTGCAAACAGCCGTCGAGAAATGTGCCGCAAGTTAATACGGTTGCACGTGCTGTGATTTTACGGCCGTCCGCAAGACGAACGCCTTGGCAACGCGCGCGGCCGATCAATAATTTAACAACTTCACCGCGCAGGGTTGTTAATGAGGATGTTTGCGCAAGAACTTGCCCCATGCGCTGACTGTATGCGGCTTTGTCGCATTGTGCCCGGTTGGCCTGCACGGCAGGACCTTTGCGCGTGTTGAGTATGCGAAACTGAATGCCGCTGTAATCCGTGTTACGTGCGATTTCAGCACCAAGCGCATCGAGTTCAAAAACGATGTGCGATTTTGCCATGCCGCCGATTGCCGGATTGCACGACATGCGGGCGACGGCATCTTCATCGAACGTGACCAGCACTGTCGATAAGCCCAGGCGTGCCGCGGCAAGCGCCGCTTCGCAGCCGGCGTGTCCGGCGCCGGCAATTATGATATCGAATTCATATGACATGGCTTACTTCCCGATACAGAACTTGGAAAATACAGTATCCAGCAGTGTGTCATTGAACGTCCTGCCGAGACACTCGTCCAAATAGGATAAGGCTTCACGCAATACGATAGCGGCGGGGACTTGGGACGCCTCATCCATCGCTAACAGCGATTTCGCTTCGTCTAAAGATATATACGTGCGGTTCAATAGGTCACGGTGACGTTCGCCAATGAGTGTCGTTCCTGCCGCAACATCGGATTGGCAATCCAAAAGATCGGCAATGATTTTCTTTACCGGCTCAGCGCCTTCATCGGGAACCGTCAAATTCGTAAATACATCCGGAACACTGGGGTAATCCGCGCGGTTGACGCGGATCCCCAAGTCGATTTTATTGAATACCAGCGCGGTTCGCTCCAGCGGCGCTTCCGCAAGATTCAGACAATCGAGTTCACGCAGGGGTTCCGATGCGTCGATGACATAAATCAAGGCATCGGCTGAGCGGCGTAAGTGATCGGACCGTGCCATGCCTTGCTTTTCAATGCCGCAACCGGTCTGACGGTATCCGGCTGTGTCAACCAAGCGGATGGGAATCCCGTTCAATTCGAAGCCTTCTTCGATGCTGTCGCGCGTGGTGCCGGGTTGCGAGCTGACAATCGCGCGTTCCTGGCCCAGCAGCGCGTTGAGCAAGGTTGATTTACCGGCATTGACGCATCCGGCAATAACGACGACGGCACCATGCCGGACCCTGCGCCCTTGGTCCCAGGTTGACAGCAGTTTTTCGATCGTCGCGACAGAATGCGACAGTGCGGGCTGCCAGTGCTTTTTTTCGAACGGCGGCAGATCGTCATCAGGAAAGTCGAGTCGCGCTTCAAGTTCGGCCAATACGCTCATGATATTAGCGTATATATCTTCTATGGAGCGACTTAAAGATCCGGCAAGCTGTTCCAAGGCAACGGTCGCGGCACGCTGTGTCTGTGCTTTAATCATGTCGATAACGGCCTCGGCCTTGACCAGGTCGATGCGGCCGTTAAGAAATGCACGCCGCGTGAATTCACCGGGCGCGGCAGGACGCGCCCCTTGCGCCAGCAGTGTTCGATAAATGCGTTGCGCGGCGATGTTGCCGCCATGACACTGAAACTCGACAACATCCTGACGGGTAAAACTGTTTGGTGCGCGAAAAAACAATAAAAGCGCTTCGTCAATACGACTCGCGGCGCCGTTCGCGGAAAGCGCGTCCTGATCGAGGACATGACCGAAGACAAACGTACGCGGCGGCCGTTGCGACGGTTTGGGTGGTTGACACTCGAAAATCCTGTCTGCGATGGCAAAGGATTCGGGGCCCGAAAGTCGGACGATCGCGATCGCCGCTTCTCCGGCGCCGGTCGCGATTGCGGCGATGGTATCTTGATTAGACGGTATGTTCATGGGGGTATTATTAACCGTATGACTTTTGAAGCTGGACAGGATACCTTTTTTTTGGTAAATAATCAATGGGATTCAGCAGGTTAAAGCAGTGGAACGCCTTCGGTCCGCATACAGGATGCGACGACGTAGGTAGGAAGACTGTCGTACTTGACGATCAGTGAAAAGGGGGCCGCAATGGCCGTACAAAACAGTAAACGCAAGCTAACGGATGTACTGATTCGTCGCGGCGCGATAGATGCCGGGACGCTTGAGGCGGCGGAGGAAGCGGTCGCTGCATCTGGTGGTAATATTGAGCAATATCTTCTTGAAAAAAAGTTTATTTCCTCGCCGGACATGGTGTTGGCGATTTCGGAATATCTAGCCATGCCGCCGATACGGCTTGCGAATTTCACGCCCGATCCGGAGACACTGAAACTGGTGCCTGAATCGTCCTGGAAGAAGCACAAGATGCTGCCTGTATCCTATATGGAAGGTCTGTTGACCGTGGCGCTTGGAGATCCGTTTGACATTATGGCGCAGGACGATTTGCGCTCGGCAAGCGGTTGCGACTTGATGCCGTTGGTCGCGTCGGAATCGGAAATCAGCGAAGTCATGAACCGCGTGTTCCGCAAGGATTCGGAAGGCCTGGATATGGCCTCGGTGATGAAAGACGATTCCGGTGAAGTGGAAGTGAACCGCGAACAACAGAATGGTGAAGAAAACCTGGAAGAGATGCTGCAAAGCGCCGAGGGGGCGCCCGTCATTCGGATGGTGAACATGATACTGCTGGAAGCCATCCGCAAAGGCGCAAGCGATATTCATTTGGAACCTATGGAGAAGCGACTGCGTTTGCGTTACCGGGTTGATGGCTCATTGATTGAATCCCCCAGTCCTCCGAAAAATTTGCAGGCAGCCGTCACGTCGCGAATCAAGATTATGTCCGACATGAACATCGCCGAACGCCGGATTCCGCAGGACGGTCGTTTCCGTATCAAGGCCCTGGGCAAGGAAGTCGATCTGCGCGTCAGTCTGTTACCGACCGTGCATGGCGAAAAAGTCGTCATGCGAACGTTGGACAAGAGCTCGTTGATGCCGAATCTGGCCGCTTTGAAACTCGATCCGGTGGCTGAAAACGCCATGCAATACGCCATCGCACAGCCACACGGCATTATTTTGGTGACGGGACCTACTGGCAGCGGCAAGACGACAACTCTCTACTCATGTTTGCAAGAGTTGAACCAGTCGGACGTCAACATCATCACCTGCGAGGATCCGGTGGAATACCAACTCGGCGGGATCAACCAAGTCCAGATGCATGAGCAGGTTGGGTTGACTTTCGCCTCGGCGTTACGTTCGATTCTACGTCAAGATCCGGATATTATTCTGGTGGGCGAGATTCGAGATGGTGAAACTGCCGAAATTGCGGTTAAAGCGGCTCTGACGGGGCACTTGGTTTTGAGTACGTTGCATACCAACGATGCGGCGGGCGCCGTGACACGCATGGTGGAGATGGGGATCGAACCGTTTCTGCTGGCATCCTCTGTCATTCTGGCCCAAGCTCAACGGCTTTACCGAAAGCTTTGTCCGTTCTGCAAAAAGGAAGCAGGAATCGATCCTGAAATCCTTAAGATCAACAGGATTCCCCCGGAATTTTTTGAAGGTCACAAGGTGTACACGACCAAGGGATGCCCGAAATGCAATAATCTTGGTTACAAAGGGCGCGGAGCACTTATGGAAGTTTTGTTGGTTGATGAGAAAATTCGCGAGGCGATTCTGCGCGGCGAGAATAGTTCACAAATACGCAGCTTGGGTGAAGAGCGAGGTATGGTGTCGCTTAAACAAGGTGGTTTGAAACTGGTTCGGGAAGGGATAACCAGTATCGAGGCCGCCTTGGCGGTTACCGGCGGCGATTAGCGCCTTAAACTCACGAAACCGCCAGAAAAAACAAGAATATTTATGCGGAGCTTATGGATGGTGTCGGGCAAGAGGTCAGCAAAGAAAAAATCTGACCTCTGACCTCTGGGTTGCGGGCGAAGCCCGCGTTGGACATTTTGGCAAGGAAAACATAATGAGCCCTTTGGTTCGCAATAGATCACACGCGGCTTCCGAAACACCGAAGGCGAAGCGTACGGAAACGAGACCCGGCCCTGCGAAGCGGCCGGGGGTGCGCCGCCGGTCGGTACCGGGCGCTCGAAAAATTGTCAGCAAGGAATTGCCGGGTTTTTCACGACAATTATCGGCCATGCTGGGCGCGGGTATGTCCATTGTCGCAACTCTGGACGCACTGAAAGATCAAGCGGTAAATCCAAATTTCAAAGCCGTCATAGGCGGGCTTCACGACTCGATCGAGGGAGGCGCCGCGTTTTCCGAAGCGCTACGCAATTATCCGTCGATCTTCGACAATCTGTATATCAGCATGGTGCGCAGCGGTGAGATGGGCGGTCAATTGGCCGAAACGGTTGGCCGTGTGGCATCGTTTCTTGAAGCCAGCGCCAAGCTCAAGCGCAAGGTCAAATCCGCCATGACTTATCCGACCGTGGTTTTTTGCATATCGATCGCGCTGGCAGTGGCCATGATTCTGTTCATTGTGCCGGTTTTCGCCGATATGTTCGAGGACTTTGACGCCACCCTGCCGGGACCAACCCAGTTTTTGATCGCTCTCAGTGATGGCGCCCGTGCCTACAGTATTTATGTTTTCCCGGCTTTGCTGGTAGCGTTTTTCTTGTTCCGGTACTGGGCCAAACAGCCTTCGGGCGCATTGACGATGGACCGGGTAAAGCTGAGGATGCCGGTTTTCGGGCCGTTATTGCAAAAAGTCGCCATGGCCCGTTTCGCACGCACATTTGCCCAATTGCTGCGCAGCGGCGTACCTATTCTAAGCGCACTCGATATCGTCGCGTCGGCTACGGGCAACCTGGTGGTGATGGGAATTGTTAACCAAGCCCAGAAACAGGTGGAAAGCGGAGAATTACTCTCAGTGGCGCTGAAGGGTAAGCCGGTATTTCCCGGAATGATGGTGCGTATGATGGCGGCCGGCGAAAAAACAGGTCGTATCGATGAAATGATGGATAGTATTGCGGATTTCTACGATGACGAAGTCGAAACGGCATTGGCGGGCTTGACATCCATGATCGAACCGTTTTTAATGGTGTTTTTGGGCGTCATCGTAGGCGGTATTCTGATCGGTATGTTTCTGCCGATTTTCCAGCTCGGTGAAGTCGTCACGATGTAATTCTGGAACAATTTATGACTAGAATCTTGATAGTGGAAGACGAGCCGAGTACGTTAAACGTGCTGAGCACCTTGCTTAAGACCGAAGGTTATGATGTGACGGCGGTCGATAACGGCAATGACGCCCTGCAACTGCTCGACACGGTACAGTTCGATCTGATGCTTTCGGATATACGTATGACGCCGGTAGACGGCATGGAATTGCTTAAACGGGCCCATGACCGGCAGCCGCAAACGGCGGTGATCATGTTGACCGGCTACGGAACGGTGGAAACGGCAATCCAGTCGCTTAAGCTCGGTGCATTCGATTACGTTACCAAACCGTTTAAGGTTGACGAACTTTTTGTTTCCGTTCAAAAGGCGATCGAAGCCAGCGCTTCGCGCAGCGCCAATCCCGGCGCGCCTACGGAGGAGCATTACTGTTTCGAAAATATCGTGGGGGCCAGCGAATCGATGCGCAAAGTCTGCCAAATGCTTGAGCGCGTTGCTCAGACCGAGGTAATGGTTCTACTCCTGGGCGAGGACGGCGTCGGCAAATCATTGATTGCGCGAACCGTTCACGCCATTAGCAAACGACGCGATGAACCTTTTATCCATTGCAATTGTTTGGAAATGACGGATGCCATTCTGGATCGAACGCTTTTCGGTTCGCCGGCGGAAAAAAACAGACCGGCGCAACCCGGTGTCTTCGAGAAAGCGCAAGGCGGAACGCTCTATATCGAAGGGATACACGCCATGCCCATAAGCGTACAGGACCGACTGCTGAAGATTTTGCAGGATAAAACATTATCGGCAAGCAGCGGCGGCAAACCGGTCCCGCTCAACGTACGGCTGATAACCTCCAGTAAAACCCCGCTTGAAACTTTGGTCGAGACGGAAAAAATACGTCAGGATTTGTATTATCGACTGAGTGCGTTGCCGGTCGAAATCAAACCCCTGCGTCAGCGGCCGGATGACATTCTTCCCCTCGTATTCCATTCGTTGCGCCTTTTTATCGGCGAAGACAAACGTTTGCCAACCGTAACCGCCGAAGCATGCGCCATCCTTCAGCAATATAACTGGCCGGGAAATGTGCGTGAGCTGGAAAACGTTATCAAGCACGCGCTTGCCTTTACCAAGGATGCCCTCGGCAAAGACGCGCTGCCGCCGGCCATTGTCAAAGATATGAAGCATCGTGTGCAGCGGATTCCCAGGAAAACCAGCGAGGCCGACGCCTATCGCGCCAGAGCGCTTAAATCGTTTTTATTGCGCGAAAAGGAAAAGAAATCGATCGAACTGGCTCTCAAGAATTCCGGCGG
>PWZG01000271.1 GCA_003567575.1 PVC group bacterium
AAAGGATCAGCAGGTTGCGGAAACTGCCGCCGGCCAACTTGGGAACGGCGGCGAAAGGCAAACGGTCGAAGCGGGCGGTGAGATGGCGGTCCACATTCAGTACGGTTTCGGTTTCGCGGGCACTGGGATCGTCAACCGCTCCCTGCCAACCGGCAAAGACATGTCGCAGCAGCGGATAGGCTTCCACCGCGACGCGCGCGCCGCGCGCCAGATCGTATTCGCCGACTTCCGGAACCGTGTACCCGGCGCCGGCCGGCTCGAGCTGCATCGTCAAAAGCGCATCCGCATCGTGCCGCAGCTCGAAATGGGCGATGATTTCGGTTGATCCGCCGGCCGTCGTCGTCGTATTCGTTTTTCCTGGATGGTCGACCAGTCCCAACCAGGTCGAGAACCGGTAACGATCGGATGGAACGGCCAGTATTGGAATTTCAGCGCCCAGACGGGCATGATAGGGAGAATGTCGCTGAACGATCTCGCCGCCGTAGGACGGTTCGGCCGAAATCAGGAACCGGACCGAGGGTTCATCGAGATGCATGGCTTCGATCGCGATCGGGGATAGGACGGCCTCGCCCGGCGTACCGGACACCGCGCCGAGCGAGTTATCACCCCAGGCAAAGACCCGGCCATCGGCGGCCAGAACCACGCTGTGCGTGAAGCCGCCGACGATTTCAATAATCGGCGGCAGATGACTCAATTCCACCGGTGTTTCCCGGTTGGTTCGCGTTCCGTCCCCGAGTTGACCCTCGCCATTTTTACCCCAGGCATAAACCTTCCCATTCGTATCCAGTGCCAGCGTGTGCCGACCACCGGCGGAGATAGAAATAATGTTATCCGGTAATCCGTCCAGAATTTCAGGGGCGTCAAAGCCGGCGCCCCACTGCCAAATCTGGCCGTCAACAGCCAAGGCATAGCTGCGTGGAGCATCATTCAGGGGGTCGCGACTGACCGCGACGGAGTGAATCGGCGGCAGATTCTGTACGATCACCGGCGTTTCAAGTAAATCGGCATAAGCCGGATCAACTTGTCCCACATGATTCCGGCCCCATCCAAGTACCCGTCCCTGGACATCAACGGCCAGCACATGGCTGCTGCCCACGTCAACACCGACCATATCAGCCAACACTCCGTGACCGCCGACCCCGTGAACGGCCACTAAGTCCTTGGTATAATTGCCACCCAGCCATCCTCCCAGCATACCGTCCGCACGGCGACCCGCAGCCCAAAGACGCCCCTCGGTATCGAGCACCATGATTACCTGTCCGCCCGCGGCGAGCTGAGATATCGCACCCTCTTCAAGACTCAGGGTATATGGTTCGAGTTCCCACTCGTTTTCGGCAGGACGGGACGGCGTCCAGGGGTGTCCCCAGACCAGAATATCTCGGATACCGCTCAAATAACGTTGGCCTAGTGCCGCGGTCAGTTCATCGCCGGCGGCAATTCTTTCAAGACCTCCCAGTTCGGCTAGCGGCGGCAAACCCTCGACCTTAAGATTATCGCCGCGGCCCGACTGACCGGCACCGCCTTGCCCCCAGACCCACAGGGTCCCGTTGCGTCGCAAAAGCGCCGTGTGCCCCACGCCGGCGGCCATTGTTTGCGACTGGAAATGGGCGGTTACCTCGATATCCGTTGCGGCGTTGACGCTGGTCACCTGCCGTCGAGGATCGGATACCGGGCCGCTCCAATGCGAAAAGCGATAGCCCGTTTCCGGAATTGCCCGCAGGTTATAGTCTTGATTCATCGTGATCTGGAAATCGCCATCCGCCGGCGTCACATGATGCAGATACCCAAGATACAAACGGCACATACCTCCGCCCGCAGGCCCCACCTGAAGGTTCAGGGTGATTTCAGTGAGGTCCGGATCGCTTTCCGGGACGAATCGAGCATTCGCCGCGGTCTCCGTATCAAGCGTAACCGTGGTGGTCGCCGCATCCGGATTGTCTACCGGGCCATCCCAGCCATCGAACAAAAAGCCGGGAGCCGGTTCTGCCCGCAGCGGCATGGTGACGCCGATATCGTCGACATACACGCCCGCTGCCGGTATCACGTTCCCGCCGTCATAAGGCGATTTGGTTAACCGTAATGCTCCCATTCCCGCCGGCAGTGACGCGTGCCGGAAGTGCCAGACATCGTTGTAGACCGTGGCGCCGTCAGGACTTCGCCCGCCAACCAGCCAGACATATCCGCCGCCCGTGGTCAGTGCCGGATATGCGCGCGCTGACCAATGGTCGCCACCGGGCCGCGGTGCCGTTCGCACCCAATGCACGCCGTCACTTGACTCCCATACTGCCTGACCGGCATAGCCGGTTGATGCATCGGGACCGGTGGCGACCATGATGCGCCCCTCGTGAACGACCGCTTCGAACAAACGACCCCAGGGACCATTATCGCTCAATCGCGTCCAAGCATCGCCATCGGAAGTCGCCCAGACTTCACCGCGTTTCCCGGGGTTCCAGGCTGTCGCCTGCGCAGGATGAATCAGCAGAAGCAATTGGCTGTCAAGATTTGCCACCACGACCCTTTCCGCCTGCCAGGGCGGATCATCGGTCACCAGCGTCCAGTTGGCCCCGTCGCTGGACTTCCAGACATCCTGAATGGCCGATGCCCAGTTCAGGTTCTCCCGCCCGCCGATTACCCAGAACTGATTCTGAAAGACCGTGGTCGCCGGTTCATGCCGTGGCGACCATGCGGCTTCAGCGGTTACTTCGGTCCAGACGCCCTCGCTATCCATTGACCAGACATCATTCAACGGCTGATTGGCGCTGCGCGATCCACCGGAACCGCCGATGACCCAGAGCCGGTTATCGAACACTGCCACACCATGATGACTGCGGTTCGGCCAAGGAGCGTGCAGATTATCGAAATACCAATCCCATTCAATGGCGCCGGATTGAAGCGCCGTGTTCATATCCGCAAAATAGACGTAACTGTTACGGCTGACGGAACCATGACCGCCCAACTGATAAAGCCGGCCTTGAAATTCGACGACACCCGCAGCAAAGTGGCTGGGGTTCACCCCGAATTCGCCGGTAACCGGCGTCCACGGAGGGGTGGTAGGATTGGCGTTTTGTCTGAAAACGGCTTGTAAAAGAGCATGCTGCGCCGCGGTCCAATTCAACGGGTTATCGGTTTCGCCGTCGGGACCGTCTCCGCTCCAATGCGAGAAGTTAAAACCGGGTGCCGGCAGAGCGGTTACCGAAATCATACTGTCGCGCGCTACGCGTTGAGCGATCTCGGGGGACGTGGTCCCGCCGTATTCTGGATGCGAGTCGAACCCGATCCATACACTCTGGGTGTAATGATATTCGGGGACGGTCAGGCTGTGTACCGCACTCCATTCAGACATCGCCAAAGCGGTATCAACCGTACGAACCGACCAGTAAATCTCGCCTGCCGGCAGTTCATTATAGATCACGCCGGAACGTACCAGTTTGCCCCAATTGCAGGGTTGCACGATCCCGGAAGCGACATTCCACACGCCTTCACTCGTGCCGATGCGCATGATGTAGCGTAAACCGGCGGCAGGTGTGTGGTCATCGCCGGCGCCATCCCAACTGAATTTGACCGTCCCGTTGCCGAGCGCTTCGGCTGCAAATGTTGCTGGCGCTGACGGCGCAGCGTTGGCGCCGTCGTGCCCGGGAAACACAGCACTCTGATTTCGGGTAAGATATCCGACGATATCTTCGCCTCGGATCGTGCCGCTCTGCCTGCGGGTGCCCGAGGCAAAGAAATCGACGCTGCCGTCGCCGCTCACATCGCCGATCGCCAGCGGGGCGGCCACGCCGGCGCCGGCGCCGATACCGGGCAAATCGTGCGCGACATGCTCTAACAACTGCCCGCCGCGATTGCGCCAAATCCGCAGTGCGGTGGGGAACATGTCGTCCGGTGTGTCGCCCACGCCCATACCGGTGAGGAACGTTTCCCGTCCCGTCAGCACTAAATCGCGGCGTCCATTATTGTCCAGATCGACCCAGTGTATGCCCCCGCGATAGAGACCGGGCCGGGAATCCAACACGTCAACCGGCTCCAGCGTCCCTTCGCCGTTGCCCTGGTAAATACGCGTCACGGCGTCGACACTGGAATTCAGTTTGTCCGCCGGCAGACCGCTGATCGCCAGATCGTCGATCCCGTCGTTGTTGAAATCCGACCACGCAACCGCGGAAAAAACCAGACTAGGCAAATCCATTTCGACAATACTGAACGTGTCGTCGCCGTTATTGCGGTACAATACTGTCCGAGGCGTCACCTGTTCGTCCGTGGGGTCGATGATTCCGGTAACCAGTAAATCGGGGTAGCCGTCGCCATCGAGATCGCCCCAGGCCATGGTGCCCGAGGAACCGCCGTCGCCCAGATGACCAAGGAATGCGATCCCGCGGGTATCGAGAGTAATCGGCATGAACAATCCATCGGAGCACTGCTGGAAAACAAAGACGCCGTCCTCGGTTACCATCGCCAAATCCGGACGGCCGTTACGATTGTAATCGATCGCGGTTAAACAACCCGCGCTGCCCGCGCTGCCGGCGACCGGCAACCGGATACCGCTATCGCTGAAGTTACCGAACCCGTCATTCCAGTAAAGGCGGGTATCGTCTTCCGTCGCCAGCCAAAGATCGGGCGACCCGCTGTTGTCGACATCGCTCCAGACCACCGCGCCGCGGGTCGTTGCGGGAAAATCGGCCGTGCCTGGCGCGAAGGTTCCGTCGCCCTGATTCAGCCACAGGGTGATGGATGGAGCAGTTGTGTCCTCGACGGGATCGTAATGTTCCCCGGTGGCAACCAGGTCAAGCATGCCGTTGCCGTTGACATCGGCAAAGGCCGCCGCGCCGCTCAGAATCCGCAAGGCTTCAAGCCCGGATGCCGTTTGCTTTTGAAAAGCACGAAACGAAATAGCATTACCCGGCACATACGGATTGTCATTTTCCGTGTCGATGCCGATCGGGGTTTCATCGGACACCATCAGCACGTCGCCGGTCAGTGACTCCAGAGAAAAATGCTTTAGCGTCGGCGGTGATCCCCAAACGCTCATAAACCACAGATCGATCTGGCTGACAGGCGGGTCCAGCAAATCCGTGACATCAATCGGGAGTTGACGTTGCACAGCGCCTTCCTGATTGAGGTAAGGAAATACTTGACGCTTTCCACGCCGCGTGCGCAGCTCGATGGGGTTCCAGTTCACATCGTACGCACTGTCCGCCTCAACCCCTACCATGGCAATCGTTTCGGGTTGATACGCGATGCGATCCTCCATGATCAGAGCCTCCTTGCCAAGTCCGCCTTCCAACACATAATCGTACGCGATCCAGGCAAAGCCGCGCGTATCGGACTCGGCGATACTCACGCCCCAGTTCGTGCCCCACGAATTGACGATCAACAGCGCGCCGCGCCGGGTTTCGCCGGTCCGGTCATCCACATATTCACGATGATCATCATAGCCCACCACGGTCAGTGCATGGCTTTCCCGGGTCGTGCCGTCGTCCCGAAAATAGACCCCGTTATCGACGCCGTTATCACCTTCCGCGTACGGATAAAAGTCAAAATTCCTGTAGGTCTTATGAATGCCGACCACCGCCAAATCGCCATCAAACAGATGTCGCTTGAGCATGGCCAGTCCTGAGGCCGTATCAATATTCGGAATTCGGCCCATCCGGGACGCGCGCCAGTTCATTGCCCGCAGCCAGATCTCCTTCTCCTCAGGAATGGTGTCAATGCACCCGTCAGCGCAATACGGCATGTCATCCCACGTTGCCGTGCCGCGATCAACAAATAAAGCCAGCGCGGTGTATGGACTTACCCCTCCGCTTTGACCGCGAGGCAGTAAGTTATACGTCCACATGGGACTGGCAACTCGCTCAGGATGCGTTCCCGGGTCCGGTCGGTACCAGCCGTTTTCACGGGCTTCCTGATAGGTTTTGTAATAGTAAGTCGTGGCAAATGCGGCGCAACTGCCCAGTCCGCCCTGACTGTGAACCACGGGCAGATGGGTAATGTTACGGTGTTGCGACGGCAAGGGCGCCAAGACACGTCGCGACGGCAGGGGCACATACATCCGTTCGTGATAAGCAGCCAGTTCTTCATCGGACAGCTCGCGCATCCCCGTCATCCTCGGATCGGTTTCCGCGACGGCCGCGAACGCCGTGGCCAAGAGGATGAACCCCATGCAGGCTGCGCCGATATACAGTTTGATATTCCGGGAAACCGGCATCTCGTTGTCGTCTATGTACCTGATTCTATCGTACGTAGATAATTTCATCACTCGGTCTCCTCAGATTGACCGCTGTTTGTAAGGGAACCATGGATTTCGATTCGCAGCGGAACGATAAACCATTCATCCATACGCCAGCTTGTGTCGGGAATATCGAAGGGATAACCATCGGTATCGAAATTTGCCACGAGATCAGAGGAAAAGTAATAGAGCAAGTTGTAAACGGTGGTTTCGTCCGGTCCCGGCGCCGACAGTTCGATGCCGCTGTTTCTGGCTTCTTCAACGCTGATCAATGGGCCGACGTTGTCTTTTTCCAGATGAAACGCATCCACCCGCCACCCCTGTTCATTAGACGCCGTAGCCGTCACGGTGCCGCCTATCACGATATCGTTATACCACATGATGCCGGGATCATAAAAGGAGCGAGTCAGCGGCGGTTCGAGTGCCGCTTCGATGGTAAGACGCAGTGAATCCACGTGCTCATGCGGCAAGCGCACCTTCAGTATCCGCATGCCTTGCAACACCGAATGTTCCAGGACCTCAAGGCTGACGTCACCCAAATCGCCTTCGATCACCGCTTTTCCCACGTGGCAGCCTACCAAGTTGCCATACGGAAGGCCGACGGCGTAATCGCCAAACTGATACGCGCCGATATAGGAACGCAGGGTAATCGGCGCCAGGCTGTCGTAAGGCGTACCCGCAAAATCGTTGAAGACGCCGAGCATGTACCGGAATCTGCCTGATGGTTTGTTGAAAGAGACCTCGATGCGTCGTGTATCAGGGCGCTCGGTCAATAATTCGTCACGGTCCAGAGGCGTAACAAGCGGTCCCAAATGGTTGCCGGGTCCGCCCTTCAAAACGGCCATCAAACGTAAATTGGCTGCGTCGGCCGCGTTTTTTGCCTGCACTTCGCCGACCATGCGAATGCGGTCAGGAAGCTCTGTGTGCAATGGCGTATGATCGAATGCCAGGGTGAGACTGCGCCCACCCAACCGTTGAACATGTATGAATTGTTCATGGATGCGCCCGAAATCGGCCAGGTTGTCGATCTTTTCCATCTGGCCGTAGGGCCCTTCGTCTTGCTGGCCAAACGCCGTTCCGGCGTCCTCGATCATAGTCGCCGACCCTGCGGATGACCATACCGGATCGTCAAAGGCAGCTTGGGTATATTGTCGCCAGTCGGTCACGAATGTGTCGGATAACCCCCGCAACGCTAACACGGGATGCATTCCGCTCCGGATATTCTCGTACATCTCACGCATATCCTTAAGTTGTAAACCGTGTTTGCGGTCCATAAACTCAAGAAAACCGGCCAGCGCGTAGCCGCGTTCCTGGGCGTCGACGGTTTCCCAGGTAAACCAGTTGCCGGGCCACCAGGCCAAATGTACGGCAACGTACGGAACAACATGCATCCCTCGTAACGCGGTGCGTGGCCGATTTCTAAAGGTAATGGGTTCGTAGGTCGCCGGATCGGATGCCATGTATTTCTCGAACCAGGTGGCGGTCGCTTCGTCCAGCCAGAGGTTGGCTCGCGGCGAGTCGTAGACCGCTTGCACAATATGGAAAAACTCGTGGCCGGCCGTGATACGGGCTTGTTCCGGTGTCGCCAAAAGCGATCTGTTGATTTCAATATAATCGCCCAGTCGCGACGAGACCATTTGGCCGTCCAAATCATGCAGGCGCTTCATATAAACGCGTACCGGCCAACTTACATTCGAAAGATCGAAACTGGCGGGCGCCTCAGTAAGCAAGGCGTAGACTTCTTCCAAAGCGTCAATTAAATCCCATAATTCCAATTTGTAAAACACCC
>PWZG01000320.1 GCA_003567575.1 PVC group bacterium
ATGATAAAGAACGCCAAGTACATGGCTGCGGTGATGATGAATCTCGTCTGGTTTGGGCAGTTTCCGGGCGCAGTACGGTAGAGAAAAACGATGCGGGGATGTTTCGGCAAACAGGTTGTGATGGGGCAAACCCTGAATATCGGGCGCCGTCAGGGTTCCGTCTTGGGGGGTTGACTCCAAACGTCGGTAAACAGGAAGCATTGCATGGGGTACTCGGCGATGAATTCGCCGAGTATGTCGGCATACTGCTGCATCCACCGGCTAATCTGCGCACGTTTCGGAACGCCTTTTTCGTATACCGGAAACAAAATTTGCCGGCAATCCACGAGGTACCGGCGATAACCCAGCCGCGCGGAAAGCAATATCTGAATCGGGCATCCGGCGGCGGCGGCCACCTGGAAAGCGCCGCACGGGAATCTGGCGGTATCGCCCAGGAAGCGGACTTCCATCGACTCGAAATCGAATGGTCGATCGCCCATGAACGCAACGATATCGCCATTGTTAAGCGCGTTCATGATCGGTACGACGCCGCCGAGATGACCGTCGGAAGCGATAACCCGCAGATGTTCGGTATCGGCGTTCGGTCGCAGAGCGCGCCGCACGGCCTCGTTATTCTCGGAGCCCATGACCAGGTGAACCAGCTTGCCCATGTTCCGCAATGTGGTGACGGCGATCTGCCAGTTACCCATGTGCGCGGTGAGCAGCACCATACCGGCGTCGGATTGTTGCAGCGCCGTTTTGATCTTGTCGCCGCCGCGTAGATCGAAATCGAATTTTATGGCGCCGGAAAATGCCGCGTAACGGTCAATCAACTGCATACCCTGGCTCAGGAAAAGTCGGTATACCAAGCGGCGGCGGCGACACCAACCGGCATCGGGGAACCGTCGGATGATATACGCCAACGCGCCGCGTACCGCCGTTATGTCAAACAGCAGGTAATACAAACAGACCGGATACAGCAGGCCGTACGCGCCCCGTAACCCGAACAGCCGCAACATGGTTTTGAAAAACCAGAAGCCCAGCCGATTCCCGCGTTTCCGTGGTTGACGCGCGCGGTTATCTTTATCGGTACCCATCCTTAAATACTCCGTAAATGCCGTTGCAACAGACGTGCCGCCAGATAAGTGATCGTTCCGGCGATAACCGCGAAGATAGGCGCCAGGATCAGCGACCCCAACAACCATTCAAATAAGCGGTGGTGAAAATTATGCAGCAGCATTTCCCTGTTGAACTCCGTCCACCAGCGGCCATGACGCATGTAGAAACCGATCTGGATACAAAGGAACGGAGTAAAAGGCGCCATGTACAGGTTCTGGATGGCCAGCGCCATTACCTTATTCAGATGCAGACGCGAGCAGGCGTAGTAAATCACCACCATGTGACAACCTATAAGCGGCAAAACAGCCAGTAAACTGCTGACCGCGGCCGCGGCGGCCAAGCCCGCCGGCGTGGCATTCTCCATCAGAAGCCGTTTCAGGTTCCGTACGGGATGCCGCATAAACTCCGACATCACCACGTGATCGGAACGTTTGACGAGCCGTTTATGCGGCCACGGAAGCAAGCGCCGGCCAACGAGTCGCGCGTGCATGCGCGACAAGCGCGCATTGTCCAGAAACGGGCGGAAATGCGAGATACGTTCCCGCGGCGGCGGATAAACGACGCTTACCGGCACTTCCATCACCCTGGCGCCGGCCCAAACGGCGCGTACGAGAACCTCTATCTCGAAATCGTAATGCGCGCCGGCCAGCCGAAGCCGGGAAAGCAGGCGGAGCGGATAGGCGCGAAAACCGCTCTGCGTATCCTTCAACACCAGCCCCGTTTCCAGGCGAATCCAGAAATTTGAAAATCCCCGGCCGAAACGGCTTGACCGGGGTACGTTCAGGGTATCGAAATTCCGGCATCCGATAACGATAGCCTCCGGATCTTCACGGATGGCGTCCATAAGTTTCGGGATATCTTCCGGAAGATGCTGGCCGTCGCCATCCAGCGTAATCATATGGGTTCCATCGTGTCCCGCCAGATAGTGCATTGCCGTCACCAACGCCTGGCCCTTGCCGCGGTTGCGGTCATGTCGAACGACGGCTATATCCGTGCCGTCCAGACGCGCATGCAAATCGGCATCCGTACTACCATCGTCGACAACCAGAACGTGTACATGGTTGCGGCGACAAGCGCGCGCCACACGTATTGCCGGTTCGGCACAGTTGTAGACCGGGATAACGCACCAGAGATTCAGCGGCAGTGCTTCGGCAACCGGTTCCGGTTTAGCGCGGTTTTCTTGCGGTTCAGCGCTCACGGCGCGGTGATCCCGCTTTTCGGATAATTTCCGGGCGCCGAACCGGAACCGGCGCTTGTTCTGCGGCGCGCCCCCCCTTCTCTCCCGCCGGGCGCCAACAAATCCCAGAGCACACCCACGTGTCCCAGTTGATGCAATAACCGTACCTGAGCCTCGAATTTGTCGGGAGGAAATACGCAATGCCGATGATCCTTGAATCCGGTGGTCAACGTGGATTCCAGCCAGTCTTTATCTATGCCCGGCGCCAGATAATAGACTGGTTCAAGCAGATTGCCTGTCGGTGGGATCAAACCGTCGCGGATCGCTCTTTGTTCGAGCGGTGTGGCAGGCAGAATGCGGATACCCATAAACATGAAGGCGACGGAATTTTCCAGGCTGACGATATTGTTGATTCCTTCCCGCACGGTATCCGGCGTCTCGTCCGGCCCGCCGAACATGTAGTAATGCGCCACCGCGACGCCGTGCGCCGTCAATTGCCGGTTACAGGCGACGATATCGGCGAATGTAAACGATTTAGCGAGCCCGCGCAAGGTGGTATCCGTCGGTGCATCGGAGCCCAGTTCAACCGCCCGGAGTCCCGTATCTATCATCAGACTGAGGGTTTCGTCGTCGAACCGTTCGGGTTTCAGAAACGCCACCCAGGGCGTGCGGGCGCCGCGTTTTTTCATGGCGCGCAAGACGTCAAGGTAATGGCCGGCATCATCGTTGAAAACCGAATCGGTAAAGAAGACCATATTGGCGCCGTACTCGTCGATTACGCGCCGTATATCGTCGACGACGGCCCGCGGATCGCGGCAGCGGATATGACTGCCCTCAAGCAGCGGATACGAGCAGTAGGCGCATTTATGGGTGCAACCCCGTTTCGTTTGAATGGAAGCTGTCTTGCCGTTCTTGAGATAATAGCGCATGATCCGCCGGTCGTAATTTGCCGGCGGGATTTGTATTCCCCGCAACGCGGGCGGCGCCCGCAGAATTGGTTGTGAGGGAAACCGCTTGTGCGCGGCATTGCGCACGAAGTCAACCATCAGATTTTCGCCTTCGCCGACAATCCCGTAATCCGCGCCACACGCATCCAGGATCGCTTCGGGCATCAACGAGAACCCGGAACCGCCCAGAATGAGTGGCGCCTCGGTGACGTTTTTCAAGCCTTGCACGATATCGCGTGCGATATGGATATAACGTTGTTCGTTGGCGAGGTTGACGTTGTCAATATTACGAATCGAAAGACCGATAATATCGGGTTGTTTTTCACGCACGAAGGTCTGCAATGTTTCGAGTGAAGCGTCATGCTGCATGAAATCGTATTGCAACGTTTGGTATCCGGCCGCCTCGAGTGCGGCGGCAATCATACCCATACCCAGCGGATAAACGGGATATGGCGTATCGGTGATATTGGTTGAGACCAGAAGTATTTTCATGCGCCCCACTTCGATTTGCGGCTCAGATCGTAGCGTTGGTATGTGCCGTCGGCTTTCTCGCGTTTCATGACCTTGAGATATAGTTTTGCCATTTGTATTTCCTTACTGCATCCGGCATAGAACGTCTCCCAGGCGTAATGATACATTTCCTCCAATTTCGCGGGGAGGATGCGGCGCGGTTGAAACACGCATTCGCCGGCCGTGTATCGGCTCCAGTCGCGATGCAGAATACGGTTTTGTTTTTCGAGGTCGGCGCCGATACGGGTATGCGGGAACGGGGTCAGGATCGTGAATTCCGCCAGGTCAAGATCGATTTCGAGCAAGAAATCTATCAGCCGCCGGATTCCGTCTTCGTCGTGATCATCGGTTCCCAGAATAATCGTGCCTTCAACACCGATTCCGTGTTCCTTGAAGCGCCGAACCCTTTGGCGGATATGGTCGGAGGTATCGACGATGGCCTGATAGACGTACCAGGCGCCGGCCTGCGCGGCAAGCTCGAGGATTTCCGGATCATCCTTGATCGGGTGCGACACCCATTTCTTTTTCAGTGGAATCATGGCCCGGAACAGATCTTTTTCCCATTGATCGTCCTGAGCCAGCGAGTTATCGACAATGAACAACCGGTTGTTGGCGATCCCATCCATTTCCTCGACCACCCGCTCCATGGGTCTTGGGCGGAAGCAGCGGCCGCCAAGGTACGGGGTACAACAGGGAAAACAATTGAAACGGCATCCGCGCGAGGCATGCACCAGATCCACCATTTGTACACCGCGGAAGTTATACAGATCCCTTTTAAGGATATCGCGTCGCGCGGGTCCGATAAGATTCGTATCGGGAAAGTTCTGCCCGTAATCGTATAATTTTTTAAGCGTTCCCTTGCGGAAATCATCGATCAGTCTTTCCATACGGCCCTCGGCTTCGCCCAGGAAAACGGCATCGGCATGATCAAGCGTCTCTTCGGCGTGCAACTGGGTGGCGATTCCGCCAAAGACAACCTTGCGGCCGCGACGCCGGTACTCGTCGGCGATTTCCCAGGCGCGCGGAATCTGGCAGGTAAGCATAACGGACATGAAAATCAATTCGGCATCGTCGTCGAGCGATAGTTCTTCAACGTTTTCATCGACAAACTCGATTTCAACCCAGGGCGGCAACGTCGCCGCAAAGACCACCGGTCCATGCGGCGGCAAATGGAATTCGGGCTGGTGTTTGAGTTTCGGCCAGCGCGCATATATTAATTTTATCTTCATAACCATCCTTTGGCGAACATCGACCATTCCCATGGTTCTTCAAACGACGCCGTCTCCCCGCTCGCAGCCACGACATCCTGCAACGGTAAACAGGGCTGGTCCGGCTGCTTTTGGGAGCTGATCGCATAACAAGCCACGGCATCACGGTCGACAAGGGTACACAGCATTGTGCGCGCCTGTCCCGCGGCGACGAGGCGGGCTGCATCTTGCAGAGCGTGCCTGCCGTCTGCGACGCCGCGCCCGCTGTACAGCAGCGGTCCGTTCAAGCCGAAAGCGATCGCCGTTTCGGCGGCGGGACTGGTAGGCAACGTATAAATAAAGAGGTTGCCGCGGCCGAGACCGCGGCCGGCGGCGATATAATCACGGAAATACGATAGATTCGCATCCTGTGCGCCTTCCGGACCGGCAACCAGCAATCCCGTCTCGCTCGTTTCGGGGCTGTGCGGCGGGAGCGCCGCGTCGTGGAGCGCCAGGGCCGCGCAAAGGCAGACACGTTTACTTTCCGGACCGAAGCGACCGAAATCCTTTAGCGCTCCGGTAATGATTTCCATATTACGCAGGTTACGATACAAATCGCGCAGGCCGCCATGTTCGCCGTGCAATCCCAGGCGCGCCGTTCCATATCCGTTTTCCCGCAACCAACTTATACCGATTATATACATGACGTTCCCATCACTTGCCGTGCTCGCCTTCCAGAATGACGGCAGCGTTGATTCCTCCGAATCCCGCGTTTACCACCAGCGCCGCGCCGCCGCCGACCGTTTGCGCTTCAGAGGCAACCCAGCCACGGGCTGCATCGTCTACGTTCCGCATCCCGATCGTCGGTGGCGCCAGTCCATGTCGAATCGCCTCCAATGCAGCGACGGCTTGCACCAGGCCGGCGCTGCCCATCGTGTGTCCCGTGCCGCCTTTCACGGAAAAGGTCGGTCGTGGCGAATCAAAAACGGCAGTCAAAGCTTTCATTTCCATGGCATCATTATAGCGAGTACCGGTACCATGGGCGGCAATTACGGCAATATGTTCCGGTGCCGTGGATGCGTCCTGCAATGCACGGCATATCGCACGGGTCAATTGCGCGCCATCCCGCGAAGGCCCGGTCATATGGTTGGCGTCATTGGTCATGGCGGCGCCCGTCAGCCGGCCCAGCACGCGATATCCATCGCGTACGGCACGCGTTTCGCTCATTAAAAGTAAACTGGCGGCCGCTTCCCCCAGGCTGAGTCCGGCGCGATCACGATCGAATGGACGGGCAACGTCTTCGTCGAGCGCCATCAGGGCGGAAAATCCGGAAAAGAGAAACTCGCTCAGCGAATCGACGGCAACAACCAACACGGTATCCGCGACACCGCAACGAATCATGATCATGGCCTGAGCCAGCGCGACCGTCGACGATGCGCAGGCGGCCGACACCACGGCGGCCGGTCCGGATACATGCGCCAGGGCAGCAGTCGCCGGCAGCATATCCGGTAGTTTCCCCCGATTACCGTCCGTACCCTGCAGGACGGTATTTTCCAGCAGATCGATCTCGCCGGTCGTGGTTGCAACCAGTAACTCCGCTTCAGATGGACTACGCATGGTAGGGGCCGCGAATAGTTCCGCCAACAACCGCATGGTCCGCGAACGGTTGCTATGCGCGTCGGGCAGCGCTACGAGGGCGGCTTTACCGCTGCGGAACGTCGGCGCGCGAAACTGCCGGCATTCTCGGATTGCGCTCTTTGCGGACAACAATCCGTCCCAGAGGGCTGCCACCCCCCTGCCGTAAGGCGTCAGCACATCATATCCGACGATAGCGGCGCAGTGCCGCCGGTCTTTATCCCTGTGCCCCCCGCGGGATGATGAGGCAAGGTATCCTTTATCGGAATTCCCATTCATAACCGTGAAAAATCTCCATTCCGCCAGCGGGCGCGACATGCGGCCACCAACGGCGGCGTAACCAGCAACGGTTCACCGGTTTGGCCATCGGTAAACATCTGCACCGAATACCCGGAAGCCTTATCCTTTCCCTGTTGATCGGTTACCGTGTACTCCGTATTCAAACGCGCCGCCTCGGTCCATATCAGACGGGCTTCGATAACCACCTCCTCACCCAGCAGTACCGGACTGTAGAAATCAACATGAACCTGTACCAACGGCGCGCGCAAGTTTGCATTGCGGTAATCCAGATAGGAAAGACCGATGCGACGGTTCAATTCCTCGGCGGCGATTTCGAAAAACTGGAGATAGCGGCCGTGCCAGACGATCGCCATGGCATCCACCTCGCTGAAACGTGCCCGGTGCGTTACGCTAAACCGCACCGATTCGGGCGAATCCGCATCGGTGATGAAATAATTCTTCTTTCTCCGTTTCATTCGCTCGATCCACTACTGCCGCCGTTAACCAGGATATCGATTCTGGCAACCGGTTTACCGTCGCGCCGGAACCATGCCGTAATCCGGTTATTACCGCCGTTGACCGCTGTTTCCCGGCATTCGACGGTCAACGCTTGATTGCAGGTAACGGGAGCGATGAATTTTGCCGTAATCACTTCGCTCAGTATCACAGGTTCGTTCCTGACGGCCCGGCACATGGCCATGACTGCCTGGATTTTGCATATCCCCGGCAAAACCGGGTTTCCGGGAAAATGTCCCTGGAACCCGATAAAATCGGTCGGGAACACAAAGCGGGCGCAATACCGGCCGTCACTTTCCTGTTCCGGTCCCAGCATGCACTGTTCAATTTCCTGTCGCAATCGACTAGTTTTCATACTGATTATTTACTGCCTCGTATCCGGCGGATCGGCGAGAATCTCTTTCAGTCGCAAAACAAGCCGGTATCCGTAACGCCGGTTGGCGAACACGATACCGCCGGCAAATTGATTGCCTTCATATTCCGTATATTCATAATAGTTTACATCCCAGAACGCGCCTTGTCGATCATACAACCTTTTCCTGATCAATACCGGCGGATCGCCGCCGACGATATATTCGCGTCTTCCTTCGCTTACCGCATCCCGGAACAGGGCTTGTCGGCGCCAGACATGCGTCCTGGCATCCGCCGCGGGAACCGAATCAAGATACACGCGTTGAATGTCTTTTGCAATCGCTTCCGCCACATCACCCCATGCGTCCAGGCCGGGCGCCACGAATGATTGTTCCAACCGGCCATCGCGACCGCGTACTTCGAACAGTTTGACCCCCATCGGCGTCATGGCAACGACGGAATACGAACGTTGCGGGACATCGATTTCGGTGATGCATATCGCGGCCATGGCATGGCCGCGATATTCGAATACGGCCGACTGCAACAGCGCGAACCGTTGCGGCGCCGTAGCTGCCACGGATCGGCGTAATGCTTCCGCCGTTACATCACCGATCGGCGGCAGCGATACCGGCTCGAACGGCACGGTAGCGCATCCGCCGGCGATTACCAGGCAGGCCAGGACCGTTATTATTAATCGTTTCGCATTTGTCGCACCCTGCGCTCGTCCGGCCGAGGATCTGTCTGCCGTGGCGGCACAGGCAGGCGGCCGGCTCCATATTTTGGAGACGGCGTTCCCCTCCGTTATAGGAGCGTTATGGTGCGACAAATCTGAGACGTATATTATTCTGTTCATTCCGCCACGCTCCCTTCCGTCAATCGGTAGAGTGCCGGCACGACCCACAGCGCGCACAAGTAACCGGCGCCAACCCCCGTGACCAGGGTCACCCCGATATCGAACATCACCGGATGCCGCGCCAGCAGCAGGGCGCCGGCGCCGACCAGGGTAGTCCAAGCCGACAAATGCACCGACAGTGCGGCATCGGCATGCACGTGATAATGTTCGTCAAAGACCATATAGACGCCGTAATCGATCACCAGCCCCACGACGATCATGGCGGCAATAAGTGAGGCCGCGGTCAGCGGCATACCGAACCAAGCCAGCAATCCCAACAGTGCAATACCGGCCGTAACGACGGGGAGCAGGGCCAGGAGAACCAGACGCAAACCGCGGATCAGCAGGATCAGCGGAAACAAGATCAGGATACCGGCAATGGCTGCCAGGCGTTTGGTTTCCCCGGCGACAGCCGTGGAAATAGCGCCCGACAACGCGCGCCGCGAAACCAGGCGTACACGGGTTGTGCCATCGTCACCCTCCAAATCCGATAAACGGCGGATATTGGCCGAGGTATCGTCAAAATATGCGATGGCCCAGGTTTGCTCGTTGGCGCTGACGGCGAAGCGTTCCCGTAATCTGTCGAACAATGCGGATGGCGGCAGTCCCGCATGCGCCTCCGCGCCGGGCAGCCAATCGAAAAATGGTTGAAACGCTGTCTCGGCAAATCCGTATTTTTCCCGTGCCGCATCCATATATTCGCGAATTTCCGGGCCTTGTCGGCTCCAGAACGTGCGCCATGCGTCGAGACGCCGGCCGCGGGTTTCTTGCGAAGGCCATAATCGCGCGAGCGTTATAATGTTTTCGCTACCGATTACGTCAGCGGCCTGGCGGGATACTTCCTCGTAACGACGCCATACGGATTCCTGATCCGATCCTTGCGCCACGAGCATTGCCGGACTCATTTCGCCACCCCAAATGCGATGAAATTCGCGTTGATCACCGAGGACTTCCTGTGTGCTGCCGTCGAATTGTTCGATATCCTGCTGGAAATCGAGCTGCCGGATGGAGAAACCCATCAAGCCCAGGCAGATCAGCCAGCCGGCGACAATACCCAATTGGGCGGGTCGTCCGCGGGCGCGCCGGCCGGTCCAACGCCAGGCATTCCATTTACCGGGTATTGTCCGAACCCATTGCGGCAGAATAAAAAGGGCCAGAACCAGGCACATCAACAGGCTGATAATCGAAAAACAGGCCAACTGGGTATAACCCGGCACGGAAGAGAAAAAGAAGGCCGTGAACACCGCCGCGGTGGTCATCGCTCCGACAGCGACCGGACGGGCGACCTTGGGCAGAACCTGGCGGCCGGCGCCGCGTTTGGCCACGTACAGATGGATGGCATAGTCCATGGCGATACCGGCGATCACGACGCTCATCCCGATAATGAAATACGACATGGTACCCAGAATCAATGATGAAAGGGCGATCGAGAGCAGGATCGCGCAAATCGGCGCCAAAAATATCAGGCCTGCCCGCCAGTCGCGGAAAACGGCCAGCAGCAGCAGACCGAACCCGAAAACCGCCGCCAAACCGGTGCGCCGCAAATCGCCGCGGATTACCTCTTCGTTACTGACGGTATGCCGGTGGCCGGCCACGACCAGTGCCTGAATCCGGTCGGGGGATGCCGCCACACGCTCATCGATGTGTTCTAGCAGGGACCGCGCACCGAATCCGTCGGTAACGGCAACCGGTGTTTTAAGAAACAGCAGCGCATGCCGTTCATCCGCGCTGAGCAGGTGACCGCCGACTGGTTTGACCCGGTATCCGAACGCAGCCGTCAATTGCTGCATTCTGTTCAGGACATTTCCGGCTATCCCCAGCGGATCCGCCGCCATGAACCGGCCCATTGAGGCGCCGGGCGCGTACAAACGCCGGTAAATAGCACCCATACGCCGGTCGATCTCCTCAGGCGTCGAATCCCGGCGCAATGCTTCCAAATCCCGCGGTTCAAGCATTTGGGGTACGCGAACCGCCAGCGCATCCCATTCGGCCGCCAGATCTTGCCTGGGCAAACCGGTACGCACCTCGGACACCAAGCGGTTTGGCAAATCGAGAGCCAGACGGTCGGCAGCCGCCATCAACCGTGCGGGATCGGCGTCGTCGGTATCGGGGAGCGAGATCGAGAGCACGACCTGATCCGAAAAACCGGATTCCCGCAGGAAACGGATATTATCGAGCACAACCTCCTCGGCAGGCAACATTTTTTCGATATCGTGATCGAGATCCAGTTGCGGCATGCGCCAGATCGCCAGCAGAATCAGCAGCAGCAATACCGCCGGCACGGCATAACGGTGTCGGGACACCCATTGGTAAACAGCGGAAAAGCAGGTGTCAAACATACATTATTCCGTCACTCGTTCGCCGTGGGGTTAAGTTGCCAGGCAGCGGACGGAATCTCCCGATTCAATTTCGTGCCGTGAAACCGCAATTCCGTGCGGTCACTGCCTTTTTCCTCAATCATAATGCCGGCCAGATAACGTTCGTCATCGGTAAACCGAACTGAAACCCGTTCGATATAGCCGGCAGCCGGATTTTCCGGCAACGGCACAAACGTTAACTCCACCGGATCATCCCGCTCGAGGGTTATCCGGTATTCGGACGTCAAACGGGCATAATCGCCGGAGAACCACTGGCGCATCTGGCCGACGGCCACCTGCAAGGCGGGATTGGCATCGAGTTCCATGACGGTTTGTTGTCCCGACTCGGAATCCCACTGGCGAATGGCTTTATCGTCCATCACCATCACGTAGCGGATCGGATCGTCGACGCGCCAGGCCAAACGATCGGGTTTGGCCATGAATATCCGGCCCCGCATCGTCATTGTCCGGTCCATGATCGCAAGATGTTTCTCCTGTACGAACTCGGTTTCGACGGTCCGGATACCGGCTGCGTTGGCGCGCAAACGTTCGAGGACTTCGTCGGGCGTGCCAGCGTCTGCCGTTGCGGCGGCAAAGTATGCGAGCCACAAAACAACGATGACAGCGACGCTCCCGAAAACGCGGAAAGTGGCGGGAACGCTGTTACCTCGAACACGATATACGGCGTTTTCCGGTCTCAGTTTAGCGGCCGCGGTTTCGCGGACGGTTTGCGACGGCGGTTTTGCACGGAATTGAATTATGCGGGACCTTTTCATTCCGTACCGTCTCCCTTCCCGTTCGTATGCCAGACTTTGATTTCGCCTTCCGCCAACACGGTTTCGCCCCGGCGAATGATGCCGTTAATGATGCCGAAATCGCCGAATTTAGCCGTTTTGCGAACGACAACATTCAGCACATCGCCGACGGCGGCGCTGCCGTGAACTCGAAAAGACTTGGCGCCCAGCAGGTATCCCTGGGAGCGATTCCCGTTCACGCGCTCCCTGAACCCGTTCAAGGCCGCGATCGACTGGGCGACGATTTCAAGGTACATGATCTCATCCAGCTTGCCGTAGGCGTCGACGAACGGCATGTCAGGCCGGATTTCCGTCAATGTCTCGGCGCTACGTTCGCCGACGGCAAGCAGCGTATCGACAATACGCATCGGCGGTTGATGTGGAATATCGGACGCCACCGGCGCGGGCAACCGGTCGACTTCGTCCTGGCGATCCAAATTGCGCCAGCAGCGCGGATCGGAACCGAGATAATCGCCGGTCAGATTATAGGCTGCACCACGGCATCCGTAACATTGTTCGGATATTTCGCACTGACCGCACGGTCCCTTGATCCATTGGCGATGATTGCGCAGGTCATGCACGACTTCGCTGTCGGCAAGGATATCCGCCAGTCTTCGTTCACGAACATTTCCCACCACGATGGGAACGCCCACGCAGGGCATGACTTCGCCCTGGGCGTTAACAAGGCACGAGAATTTATGGCGCTGGCAGCGGTGAGCCACCAGCGGCGGCTGGGGCAGCCATGTCTGATCGTAGCGTTCGCGGTCGATGCGCCTGATTTCTTCGAATATTTGCCGGTTACGTTCCGGATCGAGCGGCAGCCAATCGTTCTCCACCGCGTTACCCTGCGGGGTTACCATTTCAAAATAGGGCAGAATATTACGATCGCGCAGCCATATCCAAAGCTTTACCAGTTCGTGTTCGTTCAGAGAACACATAATCGTGCTGACTGCCAGGAAAGGACGCAGACCGGGACCGGGATAACCGGCCTCGGTCAGGTTCCGCAATGCGGTATGAATGATATCATAGGCGCCATCGTGACCGGCCAGCATATCCTGGGTACGCCGATCGAAAGTATTCATTTTCAACGCCACATTCACTTGCAGATCATAGAGCAAGCGCGCTTTGCGCGCGCTTATCCCGGTGCCGTTGGTGAACATCTCCGATTCCAGACCGCGTTCATGAATGAATTCCAGAGTACTGAACAGGCGCGGATGCAGCATCGGTTCGCCGCCCAGCACGATGATTTTGCGGGCACCGAGTTCCTGGGCTTGCACGATGACATCGCGTAATTGAGCATCATCGAGTTCCGTGGCTGCATCCCCCTTGGCCGAGGCATAGCAGTAAGGACAGCGGAAATTGCATAACCGGCTTAATTCGATCTCGATCGAAAGCAAGCCACGCCGGGCCATCGCGGCGTCAATCAATTCCGGCGCGAATTCAAAGCCCGGTATCGAAATATTGCAATTAGAGGTATCCATAATTTTAGTTTTCCACGCGGCACGCCGTCTGCCGGCGCGCCACCGGCCCGGTTTTGTGCGCGCCGTTCGACAGCCATTATTATAAAGCCGGGAGAAGCGTAAATCAACGAAAAATCTTGATTCATTGCGGGCGATCCGGCGTCGATTCCCATTTGCGGCACCGTCCGCCGCTGCGTCCGATGACGGACCGGTTATCGATAATTTCGATAATTTCGCAATCGTTCGAACAATCACGGCAGGTAAAAGCGCGCGTTTCAATAGCGTGATCGCATACGGCATAACCGCGAAAACGCGACGTCGCCGGCGCCGCGCGTTTCGCCAATAACGCCGCACCGTATGCACCCATGACCATGTTATAGCGCGGTATAATCAGCTCGCACTGCAATATTTCCTCGAATGCGCGGCGCATCCCCAGATTGGCGCTGACACCTCCCTGGAAGACGATTGGCGGCAGGATTTCCTTGCCGACACAGACATTACTCAGAAAATTACGAGCCATCGCCAGACACAGACCCATCACTATATCGTCCTGCCGGTGTCCGGTCTGCTGTTTATGAATCATATCCGATTCGGCAAAGACGGTACAGCGACCGGCAATACCGGTCGGCTGCCTGGATTTCACGGCTTGCGCGCTGAGATTTTCAATGGAAATATTGAGGCGTTTGGCTTGCGAATCGAGAAAACTGCCGGTACCGGCGGCGCAGATCAGGTTCATGGCAAAATCGACCACCACCCGGTCGCGAACGATGGTAACCTTGCTGTCCTGTCCCCCGATTTCGAACACTGTCCGAGTCTCGGGATGCAGCCGGACGGCAGCGCAGGCATGTGCGCTGATCTCGTTTTTAACCACATCGGCGCCCAGTGCGGCGCCGGCCAGGTGGCGTCCGCTACCGGTTACCCCGACGCCGCCGATGGCGCCGGCGTCGGGAATCCGTTCGCGCAAAGCGCCAAGCGCGGCCTGTGTCGCATGCAGGGGATGACCGTCAACCCGACGATAATCTTCAAAAATTACTTCGTCCGCCGGCCCGGTCAACACCAGATTGACACTGATGGATCCGACGTCGATACCCAAATAATAATGCGGCTTATTCATTTTCCACTGTTTACCTCCTTGATTGACGCTGCCGCAATACATCCACAAACGCTTCCAGACGGGTCACCATTCCCACATGGCTGGTATGTTCATCGAAAGAACATTCAAGGACGGGGAAATTCATATCACGGCTGATACGCCGCAGAATCGGGCGGACCCCGACTTCCGGCATGCATCCGGCGGGTCCGACATGGATTACACCGTCGTATCCTTCCCGTGCACAGCGCAGGGTGTGCGCCACGGAATCCATGGCATGGCCGCCCACCAGATGGCGCAAATACGGACGCGCCAACCTTTTCAGACGCCAGCGGGAATTGGGACTGAACAGACCGATCCGGAATATCGTCCGCATTTCGTCGCCCAACAGAAAGAAATTACGAACTTCCACGCCTAGGCCGCCGAGGATTTCCTCCAGGTTATGATTCAAATAGCGGTCGCGCAACAGCGTGGCCTCGCCCAGCAAACCGACCCGTAACGGCGGCCGATCGTGTTGAAGCGGCACCTGTTCGAAGCGTTGTTTAATACCCCTGGCGAAAGCGCGGATTTGCGGCACGGTTCGAGCACGATCCAAATCCGTTAGCGCCTCATTAAGCACTCGTGTCGTATCGCCGGGACAGCATTCGATTGCCCGCACCCGCCAGGCTTCCCTTTCCAGGGTATCGATGGTCAGGGTTTTCTGTTGCGCGCGGGCGCAACATTTCAAAAAAGGAATCAAATCCGGATCGAAATAGCGGATCAACGGCGGTTTAAAACCGTCGTAACCCAGACCGAAAATATACATATCCAACCCGCGTTCCTTAAGGATTTTCTGCTGCATTTCGCGATAATACCGCAAACGGCATGTTCCCCGGCTGTTGACCATGACACCGTACTTGACGCCTTCCATGGACGCTTTGATGAAATGACCGGTACAAGCCTTGAATGAAAGACAGGCGAATTCAGGCGATGCCTCCACGCCCAGCCGCAACGATTCGGGTGTCGTCGCGCGTTGCGTCCAGGGCGTCACCCGCAAACATTCCACCGACGCGGCCAGCGCCAGAGAATAGTTTCCCCATGGTTGAATCGCTAATCCGGTCACGCATATTCTCCGATGGAATCCACAAACGCCTCCAAGCGCGTCTCGAGACCGGTTTGCGCGGTATGCGTATCAAGCGTCAATGTCATGTAGGGAATACCTTTCTGCTTGAGTATTTACCGGTAATACAGGCCGGCCATGGAATCGCAGCCGCAATTGAACGACGTCACCTGGATCACCCCGGCACAGGTCACCGGATCAAGATCTTTCAGCGCCTCGAACATCAGTGCGCACATATCCCATTTCAGCGAGCCTTCGCCGCGTAAAACCCGGTTATCGTCAATCCGGTCGACCGTTGCGCCAAGATCCGCCAGGGTACGGCGGACGGGATCGGCAAGATATGCATCATCCAAGTTATAAGGGTGACCGATCAGGAAAAAACGTTTACCCCGGCCGGACTGTGTTAGCGCCTCGTTTCCGGTCGTGGCCGGATCGTCTTCCGCCTTATCAGGATTGCTGAGAATTTTATTTTTAAATCCTTGCAACGCCGCGCGCGCCGCATTGGCGGCAACCATGGTGTCGAACCCGAGTTGTTTGCCCAGGGCAACCAGGGTGGATTCCAACGGCTTTTTATTTTCATCGAGATCGATTGTAACCACCTCGAAACGATCTCCGAATTGCGCCCGCACGGCATCCGGCAGCGCAGCCAGTTTGGGACAGGCAATATAACCGCGGCCCATTGAAAGAACGCGCGGCACGAAAACACGCGGCGTCCTGCCGGTCAGATCGTCCAAATGCGCATCCAGTATCTTGGCGGGCAGACAATGTTCCGTCTCCGAGATAAGTCCCGCCCGTTCGAGCGTCAGGCGGTTCGTCGGCGCTGAGATCACGACCGGCACTCCCAAGCTATCGAAAAAGGTTTGCCAGAGGCCCGGATACAGGAAATAAAACAGGGCACGCGGAATTCCGATGGCCGCGCAACGCGCATCCCGGCGGCAAGCGCCGGTTTTCAGGGGCCCGGCGTTTGGGCGACGGCAGATGCCGGCGAAAGGATTGATCAAGTTACGCATCCCAAGAGTCCCGTTGATTGTAAATCACCGCAAAAAGATAGCAGACGAGGCGCTTGCAAAACCCTTGGTCGAACATATTGGACGAGGTGGGAATGGCTCGCCTACACTTTGGCGCCCCCGTATTCCGGGGTCTTGCAAGCGCCTCGGATATCACGATATTTTGTATCCGTTCTTTGTATCCGTTCACTTGCATAAAAGCACATTGCGGAATGAATCGCAAGCCTATTCCGCTTACTCTTGCTTCGTCGTGCTTATGGTTTCATCGCGAAAAACGGTCTGCCGGGCAAGGCTTGCTTTTCGTCATTCCAGCGCTACGCAACCTCCTGATAAAGATCAAATCTAAGAATAGACTTGCAATCCGTTTTGCAATGTGATTTCATGCCGCGTAACAAGGGACCAATTTTTTTATCCACGCAACGTAGTGCTTGTTCTTTGCTTTAGTACAGGCGCTATTATGAATTCAATATTCATGCGGCGCCAAGGATCGGAGAAGCGATGTTTCCCGGTGACCAGGGTCACATGTTTCGCCGGATTCCCAACCGCATCACCCAGGGAACGATGATTGACATGAAAAAAACACACGTTGTGATTGTGGGCGCCGGTCCCGGCGGATTGACCGCCGGCATGCTTCTGGCGCATCGCGGTTTCCGGGTCACCATTTTCGAGAAAGCCGACAATGTCGGCGGGCGCAACGCCGCGTTGCGGCTGGGACCGTATACCTTTGATACCGGTCCGACCTTTTTGATGATGAAGTTTATTCTCGACGAGATGTTCACGGAAGTGAAACGCAACAGCGCCGATTACCTTGCCTTTCGAAAGTTGGAACCGATGTACCGCCTTTCATTCCGGGGCCGCACCTTGGCGCCGGTGACCGATCCCGAAACGGCGGCGGCGGAGATCGGGAAATTGTTTCCTGACGATGCCCCCGGCTACGGCCGCTATTTCACCCGTGAACGGGACCGATTCCGGAGGCTGTACCCGTGTTTGCAGAAACCGTATTCCCGCCTTCGTGACTACCTTCATCCGGACCTTTTCAAGGCGGTCCCCCATCTTGCGCTGGGAAAATCATTGCACGCCAACCTGGGACGTTATTTCACGGAGGAAGACTTGAAACTCTGCTTTACCTTCCAGGCGAAATACTTAGGCATGTCACCCTGGGATTGTCCCGCCTTGTTCACGATCATTTCCTATATCGAGCACGCTTACGGAATTTATCATGTCATGGGCGGTCTCTCGGAGATTTCGGAAGCCATGGCCAAAGTCATCGGCGAAGAAGGCGGCCAAATCCAGCTTGGCGCACCGGTCCGGCGTGTGCTGGTGGAGAACGGCTCCGCCACGGGCGTGGAATTGATGAACGGAGAGAAGGTGGCGGCAGACGAAGTGATTATCAACGCCGATTTCGCCCACAGCATGACCCATCTTGTGGATCCGGCACACCTCCGCCGCTACCGTCGCGAACGGATTGATGCCATGGCGTATTCATGCTCCATTTTCATGCTCTATCTGGGCATCGACAAACAATACGATGAGCCCCATCATCACATTCTTTTCGCGGACGATTACCGTGCGAATGTAGACGACATGACGAAACGAAAAGTTATTTCAGAGGATATGTCAGTCTATGTTCGCAACGCTGCCGTGACGGATGACCGCACGGCCCCCGCGGGCCATTCAGCGTTGTATATTTTGGTTCCGGCGCCGAACAACACGTCCGGGATCGACTGGAATCGGGAAAAGCAGGCCTTCCGCGACAAGGTAATCCGGCAAGTCATGCGAAAAACGTCCATGAAAGACCTTGACCAGCACATTCAAGCCGAGAAAATCATTTCGCCGGCAGACTGGGAAACGGATTACGCCGTTAAGTTCGGAGCCGTTTTCAACCTGGCGCACAATTGGTCGCAACTGCTGTATTTTCGCCCTCACAACAAGTTTGAAGATTTCGACCATTGTTATCTGGTGGGAGGCGGAACGCATCCTGGCAGCGGATTGCCCACCATTTACGAATCCGCACGAATTTCATCGAACTTGATTTCGAAACGCTACGGAAAACACTTTCCGAAGCCGCTTCCGTTGCCCGAAGCCCCATGAATTGGACGACATTGAACCGTAGCAGGCTTTTTTCACCATAAGGAGCATTCATGTTTACGCCGCTTAGCATTCCGATTGTGGATGGTCATGTCCATCTGATCAATCATCACGGCATCGGGGATATGCTGGAATTATCGAACGCAGCCGGGATTGAACGCATCAATATCGTTTGCGTACCCGGCACCCCGGAACGGTCGTTGTCCAGTAATTCCGCCGCGCTATTGGCCAAGGGAATGCATCCGGCATCATTCTACGTATTCGGTGGACTGGTATACAACATCGGCGAACCCGGCACGTCCGAGGGATTCCAGCGTCAGGCCGAAAGCCTGCGGGCCATGGGTTGTGACGGCATCAAAATGCTTGAAGGCAAACCAACCTCACGCAAACGGATTCCCTACCGCATGGATGATCCGGTATATGACCGCTACTATGCGTTTCTACAGGAAACGGGATTTCCCATAGTCTGGCATGTCGCCGATCCGGGCAGCTTCTGGGATCCCGCCCGGATCACGGAAGAAACCAAAAAGAACGGCTGGGATTATACCGACGGCACATTCCCATCGAAAGAACAACTATACGGCGAAGTCGACCGGGTGCTGGAGAGATTCCCGCGTCTGCGCGTCATTTTCGCGCATTTCTATTTCCTCTCCAACCATCTGCGGCGGGCGGACCAATTTCTGGAGCGCTGGCCGAATGTTTCATTCGATATCACGCCGGGTTCGGAAATGTACCGGAATTTCTCAAGAGACCCGGCGCGATGGCGGGAATTTTTCATCAAATACCAGGACCGTATCGTGTTCGGCACCGATAACGCGACGCCGCGTGAACCACGGGAAAAGACCATGGCCGACATGACCGATAAGATCCGCATGATGCGCCAATTCCTGGAAACTAATGAACGGTTTGAAGGATTCGGTTGCGCGACCAGTCGCCATGTCACCGGAATCGGTCTGGAACGGGATATCCTTGAAAAAATCTATGTTCGCAACTTCGAACGGTATGCCGGCTCCGCACCGAATCCGCTACAGATCGAACCGGCCCTGCGCCATTGCCGGGAGATCCGGGAATACGCCCGCGGTGCCGCCGGCCAGGAATCCTTATACCGGGAATTGACGGATCTTGAGCAAAAACTGCAAGACCTTGGGGAATAAACCCACGCATGAAATCGACAAAACCCATCGTCAGCGGTATCCTCAGCTTGATCGCGATCGGCTGTCTTTTCCTCTCCGGATGCCAGCAACCGGGCGTCGGCATGGGGATACGGTTTCATGCTCAGCATACGACATCCGCGGGAGACGATTTGGTCGCACCGCTAACGATGGATCCTGAAATGGAACAAACCGGATGGCACATCTCGCCAGGACGGACCGGTCAAACGATGACCCTTGATGAAACGGCGCTGCCGGAACAATCCGTCCTCGCCATCGAGGATCGCCACAGTTTCACGTTCGACTCGATCAACCCCGTCAGCGGTTCCTATATCGTGGAGGCGCGAATCCGGTTGTCGGACGGAAATTACGACAATCCGAGAGGTTCGGCGCGATTCGAGGTCGGCGTACGCGATACGCAGCATGGCAAGGTACCGGCCTACGCTCTGGCACTGGCGCGGCAGCGGCGAACCGCCCATGGTTATACACTGACGCCGACCATTGCAGGCAACGAACCGCAATGGCGTCAACCCGCGGAACCGGGTGAACGGCAGAATCTTTGGGGACGCCGCATCACGGTGGCGCCGCGTTTCTCACCCGATGACATTTCCCCCCTGATGGACGAACGCATGCGGATGGAGTTGGAAGCGGATCTCGGTCACATGCCCGAGGCCGACAAACTATGGCGGACATTACGGATTGAAATTCTGCCGCATCGCGTACGAATGCTTCACAACGGACTGCTGGTCATCGACGACGCGCGCCGCGTCAACGCCGACGGCCGGATTCGTCTCACGGTTTCCGGCGAAGCTCAGGTGGCAAGCCTTCGCGTCCGGGAACTCACGGATACGCGACCATTCGTTCCCGTCCCGTTGGATGATTTACGCAATGCACATGGTCCCGTCGATGCCGGCGCGTTACCCGGCGTGGAAGGCACGCTTACCGTACGTGGCGTTCCCTTGCGGTTGATCCACGGCGACGAACGCGGCGATCACGTGGATATCGCCGCGAGTAACTTCCGTTACCGGCGCGGCACGGGATATCGCCCCGCCGCGCATCCGAACGACACCTACCCGCGCACGACCCAAGTGGATCCGGCCCGATTGATGGTCCATGTGCCGGCGCGCAGCTACCGGCGCGCCTGGGTCCTGGCCGCGTTTGACGAACGGCCAAGCCATATCCCGGTGCTGACCGTACGCTTCGTGCGACCGGGCGCCGGCTGGCCGGTCGACGCAACCGTCAATGTCCCCGCCTTCGGCGACAGCCGGACCTCAGATGCGATCCCGGTTCCGGTGTCCGGCGTTGAGGACGGGCGCCACCGGTTATGGCTGATCCCCATCGAGATCGATACGGCGGCCCTGGCATCGGATTCCCGGGAACAGGGATTGTTTCACCTTGAATTGACCAAACGGATTTACCCCAGCCGCGCATTTCCCGACCCGGCAAATTACGGCTATTACCAGGGCGGATTACCGAGTGGCGTCCGCGTGTACGGCTTGACGTTGGAAGAGGCGCCGCTAACCGCGATCGGACGCGGTTCGCGAAACGGGAACCTGTATCCCCACCCCGAAAAACCGGCATGGTACGTCGATATAGAAAATCAACAACCACAAACGCAACGGACGCGCGTCCACATCACGGTGACCGCTCCCGACGGAACGACTCGAAACCATGAACGCCGCGTTGATATGGGCGTTGGTGAATCCCGTACCGTCCGCTTTGATCTCGATCAGGACCTTTACGGTTTGCACACGGTGCAAACCGACGTATCAGTCGGTGACTGGACCCAGTCCCGCGAAGGCGCCTTTCTGGTGCTGCCGCCCGATACGCGGCGCGCCACTTGGCTTAACAGCCGTTTCGGCCTTTGGAACTGGCAAGGAACACACGGCACGAATCCGGACCCGGATGAAAACCATCGTTTAATGCGCGCCCTTGGCGTGCAAACCGGCAGCAACCGTCCATGGTCCGAACGCCGTTTCTGGGGGGTCGGACCCAGCCAGCATAATATTACCGGCCGCGGGGTTCCCGCATGGGCTCAGGCGGAGGAAACGGACCCGGAGGAGTTGAACGCATTCAAGCAACGGGTCGCCGAACAGATCCAGCGCGGTCTTGAGGCAAACCGTGATCTGCAATACTTCGTCAGTTTCCCCGAACATAACATTTCCCTGCGCACCACACACGGAATCCCCCCCTATGCCTTCGGCCTGCCGTGGTTCGACTATACCGACAGCGAAGAGGCACGTATCCGCGCGCACGAAGTAATGGGCCGCGCGGCGTACGATGTGGTTCAGGAAAACGCGCCTAATGTCGATTTTCTCTTCGGCTGGGTATCGCCTTCCTTTTTTCTACCGTTCTTCCGCAGCGGTCACGACATGACACCCTACGACGGCTACGGTTTGGATCAACCCCAGTTCGAACGCATGCCCGAACGGCAACCGCGCGCCACCGAACCCAGCAGCTTGTATTTTCTTCACAAGGAAATGCATGAACGCGACCTGGTCAAACCGATCGTCCACGTCGAATCGTATTTTCACAGCAGCCACGAATTGGCGCTGGGCCACCGCAAACAGGCGGATATGACCGTGCGCACGGCCGCCCTCTCGATGGCTCTGGGAACCACCCGGTTCCTTAAATGCTGGTCGCTGCACGACTGCAGCACGGCCTGGGGTTCGCAGCACTACGGCTGCGTGGGACTGATCGGACGGCGGCCGGAATACAATCCCAAACCCGCCGCGGCGGCCTTCGCCACCATGACCGAAGTCCTCGATCTGGCGGAATACGAACGCTGGCTCGATATCGGATCTCGCAGCGCATTCTGCCTGGAGTTCATCGACCGCGGTCGCGCGCGCCGCGTGTATCCCGCCTGGACCATTCATGGAGAACGACCGCTGACGGTAACGCTTGACACAACCAACGCCGTTCTCCGCGTCATCGACGAGAACGGCAACGCAATCCATCCAACGGTCAACCGCGAACAACAAGCCACGGTAACGCTGACACCGACCGTCCAATGGCTGGTCGTCAGCGGCGGCGCCATTACGACCGCCGGAACCGGCGAACCGGTCTACCACGACGCGCCCGGCAACCATGTCGTTCTGCTCGATGCTTTCGACGGCAACTGGACATACCGTCCCGGTGACCATCAACGATTTCAGAACAATCACTGGGATGTGGTCCGCGAAGCGGCGGTCATGGACCTGCGATTCGTTGCATCACCGGAACGCAACCGCACGGTGATGGAAATCACCCTTCCCGACCCGGCGGAAGAGGCGGCAAGACCGTTGCTGGGGCGCTACGCCGTCTTTGAACCGGACAAGCCGATCATGATTGACGGCAAAGCGCGTGCCATCGGCTGGTACGCCCGCGGCGCATCGGCATGGAACCGGGTGATCCTCCTGTTGGAAGACGCCAACGGCGAAACGTTTCAAAACACCGGCACCGCGGACGCCTGGAATTGCGACGACATTCATTCCTGGTCGTCGTTGAATTTCGACGGCTGGCGTTACATGGAGTTCCCGTTGCCGGCCAGCGCGCCGGGCGACGAATACCGTGAAATGGATGCCGTCTGGTGGGGCAGCGACGGCGACGGGATCGTCGATCTACCTTTGAAGCTCACCGGCATCATCGTTGAAATGCGAACGCACATGGTCTACGTCAACGAGATGGTTGCGGTGGACAGTCTGACCCTGCAGCTCGACCATTTGGTGGCCGTCTATGATGAACCATGGAAAATGACCGGGGAACCGGTTCGCTTGCAGCGTCAGGCGCGTGAAGACCTGCGCATCGAGATCGACCCGGAATTGCCCAACCCCATCGCCGACCTGCGGAAAACCGGCGACGGCGATGCCGCGCGGATCGTCAATTTGTACCAGCCCGCCGACCGGCGCACCGGCACGGAAATCGCCGTCTCCGTCGAACCGGTCGCCGCCGCGGCCGCCTACCAGATATGGATCGCCGCCTATCCCGACGGCCGTGGCGCCGTCGAAGTGCGGACCGCGGTTCTTGACGACAACCCCACGGAGTTGCTGGTTCGCGGGCTGCAACCCCGGATACCCCTGTATTTCTTTGTGACCTGGACGGATGCGGACGGAAATCGTTCCAAACCGTCCGACGCGCGAAAAACCGTGTTGGCCGATGAATTCCCAATGCAATAATCCGCCAACCCGAACGCTTCATATCAAAAAGGCCGTTCCCTGATCCGGGAACGGCCTTTTGCCTACGAACTGCAATCCCGCGGCGCTACGCCGCCAGTTCTTTGGCCAGATCGGCGGCCGAGGCGGCATCCGGCGCATAACCGTCGGCGCCGATTTCATCGCAAAACGACTGGGTCAACGGCGCGCCGCCTATCATGATTTTGACTTTGCCGGCCAGGTCAGAGCCCTTGAGCACATCGACCACTTCCTTCATGTTGGTCATGGTCGTTGTCAACAATGCCGATGCACCGATCAACGTGGCATTATGTTCGCGGGCCAAATCCACGAATTTCTGCGCTTCCACGTTGATGCCCGCATCAATCACCTGAAAACGGGCGCCTTCCAACATCATGCCGCCAAGGTTCTTGCCGATATCGTGCAAATCGCCCTTGACCGTGCCAATGACGACCGTTCCGACCGGCTCAATCTTGGCTTCCGCCAGTAAAGGCTTGAGTATTTCCATGCCCGCCTTCATGGCGCGAGCCGCAATCAACACCTCGGGAACGTACACTTCATTCTTCTTGAATCGCGCGCCGATGATCGACATGCCGGACAACAATCCCTTGTTCAAGATGTCTTCCGGCGCAGCACCTTCCTTGGACGCCTGCTCCACCAAAGCCTTGACATCGTTCGCCTTGCCTTTCATCAGATTTTCGCTGATCTGCTCGAATACGTCCATGTTACAACTCCTTCTTTTCGCTGACTTTTCGTGCCGTGTTAAAGAAAACTTGCCGATTTGGCAACCGTTTCTCTTTCTCAATTGCTACTAAGATAATCGCTTTTGCCCATCAAAAATAGTTCATTCCCAAGATAAATACAACGATCTTGTCGCCAAACCGGAAAAATATGCAAAAACGAGTTGCCTGGGGGGGAAGCGAGGACTTGAATGCATGCTGCCGGGATGATATGATGGCTGTAAACGTAATCGATCAGAGCGAAGGTTTTCCCCCCATTGCAAGGAAGAAATATGATCCCATCCGGCAACCGTTTCGATAACGAGCTGAATTCCGAACAACGGGCGGCGGTGACGGCGCCCGACGGTCCCATGCTGGCACTGGCTGCCGCCGGCACCGGCAAAACTCGAACCATCGTCTATCGGGTGGCCTACCTGGTGGAACGCGGGATTGATCCCGGCCGCATTCTTTTGTTGACGTTCACCAACAAGGCAGCCCATGAAATGCTGGCTCGGGCGACGGAACTGGTCGGGGGCGGCATCGGTGATCTTTGGGGCGGCACGTTTCATCACATGGCCAACCGCATGTTGCGGCGCTATGCACCCGCCGTTGGGTATCGCAACGATTATACCATTCTGGATCGTGACGACAGTCTGTCGCTGATCCGCAAGGGAATCCGTGCCTGCGGCGTGGACCGCCGCGATTTTCTCAAACCGGAAGCGTTGGCGGGATTAATCGGCGGCGCGGCCAACCGGGACATGGAACTTCGCGGTTTCATCGAGGATCGTTTGATGGGCAGTCTCATCGATCCGGCCGATGTATTGAAGGTCAACCGCAAATACAAGGAACTGAAAATGGAAGCCGGCGCCATGGATTTCGACGATCTACTGGTATTAGGCCTAGAACTTTTCCGCCGTGAACCGGAAATTCTGCAACGATACCAGGAACGGTTTTTGCACGTTCTGGTTGACGAATACCAGGACACCAACCCGATTCAATCCGAATGGGTCGATCTTGTCGCCGCGCGACATCGCAATCTGATGGCGGTCGGCGATGATTTTCAGAGTATTTACGGCTGGCGCGGCGCCGATTACCGCAATATCCTGACGTTTCCGGAACGTTATCCCGACGCCCGAATCGTCAAACTAGAAACCAATTACCGCAGCACCCCCGACATTCTCAAGGTTGCCAACCGGTGTATCGCGGGCAATCCGCGTCAGTTCCAGAAAACCATCCGCCCCACGCGGGAATCCGGTCGCAAACCGGATCTGTGCCGCCCGCCCGACGGCGATTCGCAAGCCGCGTACGTCATCGACAAAATCGATGCATTGCGTCGCGCCGGTCAATCCCTGAATGAAATTGCGGTATTGTATCGCGCGCATTACCATGCGCTTGAGCTGCAACTGGGACTGACGCGGGCCTCGATTCCGTTCGTGCTGACGTCCGGCATCCGTTTTTTCGAACAGGCGCATATCAAGGATGTGTGCAGTCTGCTACGGATTCTGCATAATCCGATCGATGTACTGGCTTTTTCGCGTTTACTGTGTCTGCTGCCACGGGTCGGCGAGCGCACGGTGGAAACCATCTGGAAAAAACTGGGCTACAGTTTTGATGCCTGGCAATCGGAGCAGAAGGAGCGGCTACGCGGTCTGCTGCCGGCGCCGGCACGATCGGCTTGGAAAGCGATCGAACCGTTGCTGGATCGCTGTCATCGTGACCAGTTGATCGTTGCGTCCAACGAGTTGCTGCAACAATTCGTGAAAGGATTCTATCACGAGTACCTGGTACAGAATTACGAGAATCCCGAGCGGCGCATGGAGGATATCGAAGGCCTGCGCGAATTCATCGCGCGTTTTGACTCGATGGAAGATTTCCTGAGCGAAACCGCGTTGTTATCCAACCTCGACCGTACCGAGGAAGCCGCCGGCGCCGAACGCGACGCCATCCGTCTCAGCACGGTACATCAAGCCAAAGGACTGGAATGGAACAATGTATTCGTTATCTGGCTGACCGACGGCTTGTTCCCGTCCTCGCGCGGACTGTCCGACGACGACGATGAAGGCGAAGCCGAAGAACGTCGCCTGTTTTATGTCGCCGTCACGCGGGCACGCAACCGGTTGTACCTGTGCGCCCCGCAATGCCGGCGAACAGCCAGTCGGCAAACGTTATGGTGCCTGCAATCCCGGTTCCTCGATGAAATCCCGGCCGACCTACTGCATAAAGTCTCCGCCGGTCGTGCCGCCTTCCCGTGGCGCCGCTGAAAACCCGCAAGTCCCCTGCCTGACAGTCTTGAACGCTTCACGATCCGGGAGATGCGAGAACATGCATCCATGCTTGCTTGCTCGCTCGCTCGCGAGTTCCGGTGGAACCGCGCCGTCAATGATTTATACGACCAGAATACATTTGCCGGATCGAAACAGACTGATTCTGCGGGTGGATTGAGACAACACCATCGCCAGCGCGCCCGTAACGGCGCTGATACCGGCGGCAGCGGCATGCCGCGTTCCGAGTCCCTTGGGCAAATCCTCGATGGGATGGTCGACGCTCAAATAGGCGCCGGCCGACAGAATCACGCCGTCCCCGCGTACAATCATTGCGCCGTCAATATGGGAAAATTCCTTGATGGTTTCCGTCAACCCCGGATCCATGATACTCCGATCCTGCTCATCGTATCCCTTGAAGGGATTCATGACCATCTGCTGACAATGATCGAGAACGGCTGCATCGTCTCCCAGCACGAACAAGGCCCCGACGGCGGCCCCTTCGCGTCCTTCCTCGGCCAATTCCGTGGCAACTTGAAGCATGCGGATGATGACCGCATGATCCAAGTCGTTCAAACCATCCTGACCCGGATCGAAAAAAAGACGGAACATGCGATCAACATCGGATAATACGATGGCATCCAACTGGAGAGGATCCGTGAAGCCAATCACATTGACGACGCGTTCATCAGGTCGGACAAAGCCTTGCGTCAGCGCCAACAACAACGCCAGATCAATGCGTGCATGAGGCAAAACACCGGAAAAAGGGAAGTCAAGCAAGCGAAAAGAAACGGAACCGTCGGTCCGCGGAACCCCACTGGACATGGAGACCCGGGATTGAATCCGGATCATCGGTTTTCCCAAAGCCTTCATCGCATCGGCATCCTTTTCGATCGGAAAATCTGAATGGACCATGATGGTTCCGGCATTCAAATCCCCGGCCAACGCAACGCTTTGAAGCAGGATCGCGCGGGACGATTCCGATAAAAATTCCAAATCGGCCGCGGACGTTTTCTCCGGTCCCGTCAGAATCCGGTACACGGCATGCCCCGAGCGGCATGCGCGCAGTTGGTCAATAAGATCAGGACGCTGCAATGTTTCGGCAATGACGGCCAGCGCCCGCAGATGATCCGCATCGCCGCCAACGACCATGACAACCACATGAACAAAACCGGATCCGGACGGATCGTAATTGACTCCCCTTGCACTGACCAGTACCGCGGCCAACGTTCGGTCCAGACCGGCCAAACGGGCGTGGGGCAACGCCACGCCGGGCGCAATGCGGGTGTTCAGGTCACGTTCCCTCTTCATGACGGCGTCCAGAATGACATCAACGGAAATGTCGGAAAACGCCCCAGCCATCCGTTGTGCCAGTTCTTTCAGCGCCTCCCCCTTGGCCGCTGTATTGCGCAGAATGCAACGCTCGGGGGCAAGATATTCTTGAATACTCATGACAGAAAAATACACCGGAATCCGATTCGCTGTCAACTAAGAAAAAAGGGTCTTCCGCGGAATCCGTGGGTAGACGTGATCTCTTGTGGATGCCTGAAGCGACAATCGCCGCATCGGTGGAAGCAGGTCGGGTAAGGGTATCCGGGTAAGGGTGGCGGTTAAGTGGGTCACTCATGGGTTATACTCTCCGCTCCACGGTCCAAGTGATCGCAGGCTGCAACGCGCCGAGCCAGCCCATCAAACAGGGCACTGCGCAACGCCACGAAGCGCATCCCTTTCTGATAAACGATCAGCTTCTCATGCCCAAAGGGCTGTGTCATGGTCGTGATTGCTTGCTTCCAACACTTCAGCGCACCCTTACTCGAACCCTTAACCGCCACCCTTACCCGGATACCCTTACCCGACCCGCTTAACCGTTCTCCGCGACCC
>PWZG01000343.1 GCA_003567575.1 PVC group bacterium
GCTGAACCGGATTCAAGGCCCAAAAGTACCACAACGGTTGCAAACCAGACAATTTACCTTGCAAAACGCCTGCCGATGGACGCCGAAGGCGGACTTCGGCAGGGGTTTTGCAAGAGCCTCGTAAGAGAACCACTGCCATCCCATGGAATGATGAAAAAATGGCATTGAACGACATCTATGGGTCTGATAATATAGAATCTTGAAACAAACAAGCGAAAGTTACCCTTGGTCACGATTTTCCAGGATATTTCGTCATGACAACCTCTGAACCGTTGGATTTCGGATGAACCGTTTTCAGTCATGGAAACGATGTTATTGGGCAACGATCATCGTTCTCGGCGTTTTATGCGGAGCGATCGTCTGGCATGTCGCATGGCCGCGGGGACGCACGCGTTGGCCATCGACCGGCACGAAAACCGTCATTGATCCCGACGCGACCGTCCAAAGCGATGTAGGAAAATATCCGATCACCATAAGTGAATTACGCATGCTGGATGCGCAAGGCCGTTGGGCGCTTCGTCTCGGCGCTTTGGAAATCGGGAGCCAACCGCTGGGTTTCTTGCGATTGGGAGCTTTCAACGAGGCGATTCTTTCCGATTTAAGTATCGCGATCGCACCTGACATCGAGACCGACCGCAGCATCAACATGTTGCGCAATCTGGTCACGGACATTCTGAGTTTGGCAAGGGCACCGATTTCCACTGTGAAACCACGCGAACCGACCAGCGCGGCCCCGACATTTCTTTCCGAGCGGCTTCGCGTTTTTTCGCCGGATATCCCCTCAAGGATTTCAAGTATCCGCATTCGCAATTTTTCGTTGAGCATTATGGCGCCTGACGCAAACGATTTCCCGCTCCTGCGGGCAGCATCCGGCAAGCCCACGGGGTCAAAAGCCGAACCGGCGCTACTTCTGGAAAAGAACATCGTGATCGGCAATCAGGGGGAAATATGGATTGAATGCCGCACCGCCAACCTGTCGTTGGGCGATCGCGCCCTGGTCACGGCGCGACGCGGCGTGCTATATACATCGACCACAACCCAGTCCTTCGAAAGCATCTCGTTTCCGCTTGAGGCGCTCATGAACGGTGATGATCTTTCCGGTTACATTCCTCTGCCGCCGACCGCCACGGCCTATTGACGCGATGGCCACCATTTTCGGGTTAAGGTTTATATTTGGGTGTTATTTCGTACAAACGCCATGGCCCCCAATCGCTGTCATGGAGTGTCAGTGGGCCGCCGCGGCGGTAGATTTGCGGATATCTGACATGGATGGCGTCCAGCGCGGCCACGCCTTCGGGACGATGCACCAGCAGATACAGGCGGTATCCGTAATAATCCATGACCACCTGCTGGAAGTCGAAGTCCAGTGCCGGTTGAAAGGTGTTGCCTTCGTATCCTTTCAGCAGGTGTAACGCCTCGAAACCGGCGACGAACACCTTGACAAAGCGGTTTTCGTCACGGTCAATATGAGCGGCAATATCATCTAGCATGGCATGGCGTTGCTCCGGTTGATCGATCACCATGCGAAGCGAAGGCGGCGCCAGTGGAATATGCGGCGCGTACATGGCAACCACCAACGCCAGCGGCGCCAAACAGAACAGCATCCGTGTGCGGATATGGCGCTTGTCAAACGAGCCGGCCAATACCGCCGTCGCGATTAGCGCACCGATCGTCAGCGCCAGCCATCCGCCGAGTTCCATCGAGGTTAGACCCGCATTCCCGAACCGGTACAGCGGCAGCAACCATGCCATGGTCGCGGCGACCAGGCACAGTACCGCGCCCCGTCGCGTTACCATCGCCACAAACGCGATCACAAGCAGGTAAATCGACCATACCATGATTCCGGGCGCCAAATGTTCCGGGAAAACAATACCGGCGCCGGCATCCGGTTTTATGGCCGGCCAGGTACGCAGGAAAAAGAGCGGCGCCCCCATGATCAACCAATTAAGAAGCACCCATAATCCCGCCGCATACACGCCGGGCAACGCCGCCAGCAGCAAGGTCGCGCGTTTTTCGGCGCCCGTCGCGCGGCGTCCGATCTCATGCAGCGCCAGCAATCCGAAAACGATAACCGCCCAGAACAAGATATCGACGCCACTGACGGCAATCAATCCGCCGATGGATCCAAACAAGACCAATCCCCGCAAGCTATGTTCACGGCGCCATGCATGGTATGCCGTCAGCAGCGCGAACCCCAGCAGCGCGTTCCAGTGATGTGCCGCACCGTAAAAGACCGGTTGAGCGAAACCGGGAACCAGAGCCAGCGCAACGACAAGATATACGCTTTCGATCCGTGCAAGCCGTAACCGGCAAAACCTGTACATCAACCACAACAACGCGACGGCGCAAACGGCGGATAGCAAGAGCGAGCCGTTGGCATGCGGCAGCCATTGCATGACATACAACGGCGCCACGTTCAGCAGCGAAGGCAGCGGCGCCCACCAGATCGAGCCTACAAGCGCCTGACGGCCTTCGGTCGCGCCGTCAAGCAGTTGCAAGGCGACCGCATCGCGGATCAGCGCTTCGCGCTCCAATGGCGGTTCCATCCACAGCAAGACGCCGAACAGCAGGACACCGGCAGCCACGACGGCGAGCGCTTCCTTAAGACGTTTTGCCGGATTGGGACGTATCGAGTCCATGCTGGGTTTTCTCCCAATGAAACGGGCGGGTAAACAACTGGAAAAAAGCGCGCCATCCGCTGTAACTCATCATTGCCCAGTAGGGAGCAACCAGCAAGGCGTATTTTACCAGATCGAACCGGCGACGACGGAAACAGCCCAGCGCCCCGGAATAAATAAACGCGAAATTACCGACGAACAAACACAAGGCGCCCAGGAAAAAGACCGGTCCCGGGAAAAGTACGCGCAGGGTTTCGGCCCGGAACGCGAACCAGACGATTGCCAGGATCCAATAGACGGGATTAAGCAGGAAACAAACGACGATGCCGCCGATAAGCATGTGGAAATGCACCGTATTGCGGACACCCAGTTCGCGGTGTAACTGCCATGGCCGGCGGGTATGAACCAGGTAGGTTTGCATATAGCCCTTGAGCCAGCGGGTACGTTGCCGGATCCAAAAATGCCAGCGGCTGCAAGCTTCTTCCCACGTCGTTGTGTCCAGCATCCGTGTTTGATAACCTTTCCGGTACAGACGCACGCCCAGGTCGCAATCTTCGGTCACGTTATAGGCATCCCATCCGCGTACATCGCGCAATACGGCGGTCACGAAATGGTTGGATGTGCCGCCCAACGGCACCAAGCCGCCCAACCCGCACAATCCCGGCAGGGCAAAATCGAACCAGGCGGAATATTCGGCGCTGAACCAACGGGTCAGCCAGTTATAGCGCGGATTATAGTAGTTCAATTTCGATTGCAGACAAATCACGCCGGGCTCGACCCTGGTGAACGCCAGCACCGCTTTTTTCAACTGGTCCGGTTCAGGCCGGTCTTCGGCATCGTAAATCACCAGATACTTACCGCGCGCAAAAGCCAGCCCGATGTTACAGGCTTTCGGTTTGGTCCGCGGCAGCGACGGCGGGATCGGGGTAATCCGGAATCCCTCCGGCAGGCTAACCTTTTGCAATGCCGTCTGGGTATCGATATCGTCGTCTTCCACCAGCAACTGGACATCGCGTCGATCGGCCGGATAATCCATGGCATCGAGTGCCTTGACCAGGTTCGCGACCGTTTCACTTTCATGGTATAAGGGAACCAATACCGAATAAACCGGGCATTCGTCGTCGGCCAGCGCCGCCACCTCCCCGGGCGTGATCCGGATTTCCGGTTCGCTCATCACCGAATAATATGTCAGCAATAGTTTATACAGGGTAAAGACCAGGTAAAACACGGTCGAAACGGCAACCACCGCCACTCCCGTTTGCAACGGCGCCCGCAACAGCGACCAAGCCAGCAGGGCGATCAGGATCAGGATAGCGAGTATCTGGCCGGGATACAACACACGGCCGGCACTGAGCAGCGGTTCCTGATCGTGCAATTCCAGCGGATTCGGCGAGGCCGGCGGCGACGGGATTTCAGAATTATTCATGTTCACAGCGATGGGATACTAACGATTCATTGTCTCGATTGCAAGCCGCCACACGGTTTCGGCGCCCGCGGGGGACAACCCCAGCAACGGCGCCGGTTTGATCCAGGCAGCGCCCTGGTCCGGAGCGCCCATGAAATAGCTGTACAAATCGAGGACCGGCACGCCGCGAACATCGGCGACGCGACGCACGGCCACGGCAAACGGCCGGATGGTTTCAGGGTTGGCGGTCAGCGGCGCCGGCGTGGACCAGAACAATTCCACGTCTTCCTGCGCCAGCGCCCAATCGGTCAGCGCGGCTATCTGGCGCTCGAAGACATCCGCATCCACTCCTTTGATATAGTCGCGATGACCCAACCCCAGCATCAGACGATACGGTTTTTCCGCGACGGCATCGATGACATCGAGAAACTTTACCATGGGACCCGCGACTTCGGGCGCTGACGTCCAGTCGCGCGACGGTTGGACAATAAAATCAGGGTGCGAAGGAAACACCGCGGGTATATCGGTGATCCATCGCGCCGACGCCTCGCGGGTTGCGTCATTCGCCGCGACCGCCGGGACGCGGGTACGCCAGCGCGGTCTGCGATCCGTCACCCAGACGATACGGTCACCGTCCGCCGTCAGCATGCGGTGCGCGTCGATGCGCGCCGGCGCCGCGACAAACGGTGGTTTCGGAAAAGACACGGTTTCCGTCATCAACAAGGCGCCGGCATGCGACATCCGCCACGATATCGTTTTCACGGAATCGGCTTGCAATTCCGAGGCCAGCGGTATGGACACCGTCATTTCGGCATGAGGTGTCACGTTAGTGCTTGCAACCTGCAAGGAAAGATCGCGATTCAGGATACGCCATTCGATGTCCAGCGACCGTTCCTGGAAGCCGCCGTTAATATCAAGTTGCGGATTGATGCGATCGTCGCCGAACAAGGCCGCCGGGACGCGGGTAATGCCGGCGGCAAGCCGCGATTCATGCAAACGGTTCGGGATAATATTCAGATCGCGTTCAATCGATGCTTCGTTACCCAAAGCATCGTTAACGCGTAATTGAACGGTTACCGGTCCGGTATTGGTATACGTATGCACGACACTCGGTCCTTCGGCGACAGTCCCGTCGCCGAAAGACCAGGTGTAGGTCAATTCCGTCTCGCGCCAATTGGCGGTTGCCTGTTCGAAAGCAACCGGGACAAACGTCGGCGCGGCGCCGTGTACACGGTAGGCCGGTCGCTGGACAAACCGGAATCCCGCATGCAGCTTACGGTCCCGCGCTTCCGTCCGGATCGGCACGAGTTCCGTCGCCGCCAAACGGTTCGCGCCGGGAATCGGTTCCGGTTCCGTTGCCGTTGCCGGTTCCGAATCGTCTTGCACTCGCATCCAGCCGACGCGCAAGGGATGACTATCGGTACGCGCATAGGAATTCAACACGTTCAACCGATAAACACCAGGCTGTAGCGCGATCGCATCGCCGGTAACCCAATCGTCGCTGAGACCTTCTCCGGGCCATTGACAGACCAAGTCATCATCGAGCAGAATGAATGCCGCATTACGGCAACGTAATCCAAAACGGTAACGACCGGCTTCGGTAACGTGCAAGAACGTCTGCGCGTCCAGCAATGCGCGATTCTCGCCGACTTGTTGGCGACGCAATATTCCAAGGGACTCGGAGAAAATACGTTCCCTGACATTGCCGGCCTGACGCCGCATGAACAGCATCCGTTCCCACCGGTCCGGTATACCGACGCCCGATACATGGAATACATCCACGCGCCATGGCTCGGCATCGCGCACCGACGTCAGAGCTTCCGCTGGCGCCGCATCATTCGGCGCCCCGTAATAAACCCATAACCACCCGGAATCCCGGCGACGGTTCGGGATCGCCATCCAGACCCAGCAATCGGCCGCGGTAGACGATACCATCCGCGCCGCAATCGGCCGCCCATCACCGTCGCGAACACGAACCGCGGTGTCGATTTCGGCTTCCGACGGCAACCGCAGCAGCGCCGATGCGCCGGCGGAACTTTCCCACGCAGCTTTAACACGAAACGGAAACTCCGGTTCGTGCCAATCGGAAGGCACGTCTGCTGAAGCCGACACCCACGCCAACAACAGCGCCATCACCAATGTCAGACGGATAATAAATCGTAAAATAACCATCATCGTAACAAAAGCAATAATTATGCCATAAGATCCAAATTCAAGCAAGCGCCGTCCGGGCGGAGGGCGGGGTTCAGACGTACGTGCGGACGTCCTTCTCTGGCAATCCGCAACAAGTCCAGTTTCGTGATTTCGCGGCGCTCCATCAGGTTTTTCGGGGTGACTGAGAAAAACATCGAACATTGAACATCGAACGCGGAGGAGCATAAGTTGCCGGAGTCCTGTATTGCGCCTGTTTTCGCTCACTTCGATGTTCGATGTTGACTGTTCGACGTTCAACACCGACACCCGCTTCGAGTTCTCTCAGACAATCAATGCCCCGTGTCGTCAGCACGATGCATTATGTAACTTAAGCCAGTGCTGATCCGCGACCGGAAAATGTGGCCCGCGACCTCCGGACGCGGACAAGAAAGCGCACATTAAACGCTTACGTTTGCTGCATACTCCCGGCAGCAAACCGTGTTCTTTTGTATCCATATCCGGGCGCGTATTCGCATTCATGAGAAAGACCGGAAAAGATGTTGGCGCAATATTCCCACCGTGGCGGCCTTGTGTGGCCGCAGGAGACGAACAACGGACCGCAAGACGCCACTTGGTGGTTACCTTGCAGCAATTATCCCTTTGGCCTCGTTACGGTTCCCGGACGACACGGAGGTCGTCCCTCCATTACCGAAATCGGCCGTTTTACGGTATTTTGGAGGGTCGGGCTCCGTCCCGACCGTCTTACGGGAGACCAAAATGAGAATTGCCGGTTAGCTTGGCATGACACTTGCATTATATAATGAAATTTGGTATAAATAGGGCAATAGCGGATACTCTGTTCCGAACGTAAAGCCATGCGTTTACAAATGTGGCAGTGTTTGGTATAAGGCGCCGGGATTCTCTTGTGATTGCCTTGGAAACCTCACGGATATATGGATAGCTCAACCCAAAACAGTATGGCACATGCATCATTCAACGTCATGCAACACGGCACGGACGCGGCGCGCGTATCGGCGCAGGCCGACGCCCATGCCCAACGGCGTGGTAAGCCAGGCATGCGATCACGACGGCGGCATGATTGCGTCAGCGGTTTTACGCTGATCGAGTTGCTGGTCGTGATCGCAATCGTCGGAATCCTGGCCGCCTTACTGTTGCCGGCATTCAGTCAGGCGCGGGCCAGAGCGCGCCAGGCCAATTGCTCGAACAATCTACGCCAGTTAAGCATCGGCGTCACCATGTACCGGGATGATCATAACGATATGCCGGATTGGTTGTCCACGCTGCACAGCGACGACTACATTGCCGGTCAGGATGTTTTTATTTGTCCGGCCGACCGGTCGGGGGGAACGCATGGTTCGAAGCCGAGGAATAACACCGGCAACGTTATCGATGAAGCTGGTGATGCGTACAATACTGATGATCCTCACCCGGTAATTGACGTCAGTTATCTTTATGAATTCAACGCAAACGATTCCCGCACAAGCGCCGGCGGCTGGTATAGGCGCGGAGATTTCTTGGCGCAGGATCCTCCGGACGATCAGGTGCCGACCTGGAAACTCGTTAAGACCTACCAAATGCGCTACGGCGACGCAATGAACGATGAGCAGCCATGGCCTACAACCTTATTCCCCATGATCCGTTGTTTCCATCATGTTCGCGAGCGAACCGTGCGTCATGAGCCTGATCCTGGTCCGGATAACGAGGGTAACACGGAGTCTCCAATGACGATCAATGTGGCGTATGCGGGCAATATTTTTATTTCAGCAACGGAATGGGAATTGGAATTGGAATAACCACGATCCTGTTACCAAAGGACGTA
>PWZG01000172.1 GCA_003567575.1 PVC group bacterium
AAACCTAAGAATTTTAACTACGAAATACGCGAAAAGCGCGAAAGTATCAGCCCGCGAAACGCGGGTTGATACAGTTTGCAATGTGTGCCTTTCCCTAAAATTGCGGACTGACTTGACGTCAATTCGTTCGCACCTTGGTTTCGAGCCGTCCTCTTGCGGCTCAGCGGGACCCGTCTTCGCCTTCGGCTACGCCGTGGCATGGCTTCGCCCTCCCGGTTGCGTGGCCAATCGCATCACGCACTGCTTGACCTTTTGCGCCGGAAATTGCATACTGTATTGTTTTGACGGCGGATGATTCCTAGCGGAAGGACGTAACGCCGTGTTACAGCGGCCGGACTGCAATAAAAAAGTTGTACATAAACCAGGAGACCATTCAATGTTAAGAAAGACCAGCAACCATTTCGCAATTTTTGTCATGGCGATCATGGCCATCGGTCTGCTGCCGGTAAACGCGCCGGCACAAGAGGAGGCCGAAATCGCACCCGACGCGACCGGCGGCGACCAGCCGGCGGCGCAAGCACCCGATCCCGAGGAAAAAGAACCGCCCATGCCGAACGAAAACGAACTGCCCGATGGTATGTATGCCAGAATCGAGACAACACGGGGCGTCATTACGTGCCGGCTTGAGTTCGAAAAGACACCGCTTACGGTTTGTAATTTCGCGGGTCTGGCCGAAGGCCGCCTCGATACGCAGGTCCGGTCCGGCCAACCTTACTACGAAGGACTGACTTTTCACCGCGTCATACCCGATTTTATGATCCAGGGCGGTTGCCCGATCGGTAACGGTACCGGCGGACCGGGATATAATTTCCGCAACGAAATCGAGCCGTCGTTGCGTCACGACAAAGCGGGTGTACTGGCCATGGCCAATGCCGGTCCCCATACCAACGGCAGCCAGTTTTACATCACACACAAAGCCACTCCATGGCTGGATGGCAGACATACCGTATTCGGGCAGGTGATTGAGGGACAGGATGTCGTCGATGCAATCCGCCAGGGCGACACCATCGAAAAGGTCGCCATTATCCGCGTGGGAGAAGACGCCGAGGCGTTTACGGCGGATCAGGCAATGTTCGACGCCATCCAGGCGGACAATTGATCACTCGTTTACAAGCATATCGATAATCGCCACGCCGGATTCCCAGCGGTCGAGACGCTTGATATCCGTACGCAGTTGCACGCATTCCATGCGGAATTGGCTGTCATCGTCTTTTCGTCCGCCACGCATCAAGGTCCCCAAACGCCGGCGTAAATTTTCGCGCCAGATTTTGAGGATCAGATCTTTAACGGCGTCCTGATGATCGAACTCGCGTCCAAGCATTCTTGACGGCGCCATCATGGCGGCGGCCAGCAGTTTTTGCATATCGCCGGCCTCGGTATCATGCTGCGCGCAGTACCCCAGAATATCCGTTGCGCCGGATTGCGCGGCGGCCAGAATCATCTCCAGGGCGCGGCGGCATTCCGCATCGCGCATCCGTTGCAGAGGAAGATGTTCGCGTACCAAGTCAGCCAATTCGGGTGCGGCCGCCAAATGCTCGACGAGCGCCCATTCTTCGGCCGGCCGTTGCACGGTGTCCACGGACTTCTCGTCGTCACCGCTTCGTCGGGCGACGGGCGCGTGTCGCGTATCCGGCGGTCGGAACACGCGATGCAGAACGGCGGGATCGACTACCAGACGTTGCGCGGCATGCTGCACCATCCTTTCGCGCTGTAAATGATCGCGTGCGGCATTGATAAGGTCGGCCAGTCCCCGCGTTACGGCACGCATGCCGATTTCGGTTGCCGTATTTTCGCGCTGTAACAGGTGGTCAAGACGAAAATCCAGCGCATCTTTCGCCTGTGCCAACAGGTTGCGGAACGTTTCCGCGCCGTTTTTGCGGATTACCGAATCCGGATCTTCGTTTGGCGGCAAAGTGACCACGCGGACGGACAATTCACATTGCAAACAGGTAATCGCTGTTTTGCACGCCGCCTCGTGTCCGGCGTCATCCGCATCGAACACCAGCAGCGCGCCGTCGGCGACGCGCGCCAGTTTCAGTGCGTGTTCTTCGCTGAACGCCGTACCCTGCGCCGCCACGGCGGTTTCAAAGCCGGAGAGATGGCAACGGATGACATCGAGTTGTCCTTCGCAAATCAATGCTTCGCGCGCCTCGATGATCGGGCGTCGTGCCCGGTCCAGACCGAAAAGCACCCGCTTTTTTTGGAACAGCACCGTTTCCGGACTATTGACATATTTGGCGGTATTATCGGTTTCGCGCAAGGCGCGCCCGCTGAATGCAATCACCCGTTTCTGTTCATCGCGGATCGGAAACATGATCCTGTCACGGAACCGGTCGTAACAGCGATCGCCTTTTTCGGAGCGCACCACCAATCCGGCAGCCAACATTTCGTCGATCGAGAACCGCCGTTTGGCGCCCCATTGCAAGACCGTATCCCATGAATTATCGGCGTATCCGATCAGGAATTCGGCGGCTGCATCCGCATGGATATCCCGGCCGGCCAGATAATCCCGTGCCGGCTGCGCCTCCGGTTGGCGCATTAATTTTTCGTGATACCAGCGCGCCAATTCATCATGCAACCGAAACAGGGTATCCTTGCTAGGCCCGCTTCGTTCCGCCGCCGTAAGTTTTTCCGTCGGCAACGAGACCCCGGCCCAATCGGCCAGCATCCGGAGGGCGGTGGGGAAATCCACGTTTTCGTATTCCATCAGGAACCGGAACACGTCGCCGCCTTTCCCGCATCCGAAACAATGAAATCCCTGTCTCGCTGGACTGACGTTGAACGAGGGCGTTTTTTCGCGATGAAACGGACACAGCGCCCGGAAATTGGCGCCGGCACGTTCCAACCGGAGATAACGCCCGATAACATCCACGATATCGGAACGCGTACGGATTTCTTCGACCGTTGTCTTGGGTACGATTAATGCCACGGGTCAGGGTTCAGGGTTGAAGGTTGTCGGTTGTCGGTTCACGGGTTCACGGTTGAAGAACAGCGGAACATGACAATTTAATTGAGCATTTGAAGATATTAAAAGTGGTGGCAAACTTGGCCAGAAACAAACAAAAACTGTGATGTCCTGACGCGGAATTGACCGTTTTTACGAAAACTCCGAAAAAACCTCTGAACCGTTGAACCGTTGAACCGTGAACGGTTACCGCTTTTCTTATCCTCGTCTTTCGTATTCTGCCGCAGCTTCTCCGTTCCGTTTTGTGTCGTTGCCTTCCGTATCCGGCGTTGGCGCCCGTTCGTCGAGTTGCTCCAGTTCTTCGCGTATTCTGGGCAACATACGCTGGATGGCACGCCCCACCAGTGATTCTTCGCCGAATGTACGGTTGAAATATTCATGCGGCCAAAGGTTCATCAGGACGAACACCGTCACGACCACCATCAGGCCACGCAGAAAACCGGCTGCCAGGCCGCCGCTTCTTTCGAGGCCGGGCGTGAACGTCACCTGCATGATCCGTTTAAGCAAGCGTCGCAGTATCGACAAGGCAATCAGCGCAACGATCACGACAAGGGTAAACGCCAAGGCGATATCCGCCGGCGTTTCCAGGCGTGTTACGCCGCCAATCATATCGCCCAGCGGTTCGCGCAGGCGTAACGCCAGTACCAGCGCGAGCAGAATCGTTGCGAAACGCGATAATTCACCGGATAATCCGCGTCGCCACCCGCTAAAGGCGCAAAAAAGAATGACCACCAGGGCAACGATATCCGTCAGATTATACGCAGGCGCCGCGGCGACCGCTTGCCATTCCACGTCAGTCCCCTCCCGAAGCCAGCCAGTTGCGTACGCGATCGGCATGGTCGCCGTCCGGCATTAACGCGACATACCGTTCCAGGTGATACCGCGCCTGTGCGCGCCGATCCGGGTCGCCACGCAGCAACATGCCGGTCAACAGATGCGCTTCGGCCTGCGCCGGATCCTGTCGCAACACGGTTTCCAGTTGTGCCATGGCCTGTGGTCGCAAGCCTTTCCGAAGCAGAATCCGGGCAGACTGCAATCGTGTTGAAGTTAAATCGGGACGCAACAGCAAGGCGTACCGACAGGCATCGGCTGCAAGCTGCAGTTCTCCGCTCTGTTCATAGGCCCGCGCCAACTGGATAAAGGCGTTGATCTGCGTGTCGTCCTTTTCAATAGCGCGCGTGAAGTGGAATGTTGCCCGATCCCAGTCGCCGGCTGCCTGATATTCCATTCCGCGTTGAAATTCACGGCGCGCTGCCGTCGCGTCGCGGCGCGGTTCGCGGTTGAATTCCAACACCGATGTCATCGTATCATCCGAATTTGGAAGGCTTAGATCGTCAGTATCGATTGCCGTCAGATATCGCAATCGTTGACGCGCTTCGCCGGCACGCGGATCTCCGGGAAAACGGTTGATAAAATCGCGCCATACGCGGGCGGCGCGTTCCGGTGCGCGCAAATGTTCTTCCGTAAATTCGCCCATGACCCACAGCGCGTGTGCATCGTTTTCGTCATTACGGATGGCGGTTTGCAAATGGATATACGCTTCGTCCAAATCGCCGCGATGAATCGCGGCATTGGCCCGATTAATCTGCCGGGGCGAACTGGATTCGTAAGGCGAGCGCGGTCCGTTGTCCGGTGGCGCGAACGGCGGTTCGTCATCACTGTGTCGTTGTGCCACATCGCTATCGATTTGCGTTAATGCATGACGCGCGTCACTTACCCGTTCGGCGCCGGGCGCCAGGGTCAGGTAATGCTGAAACAATGTTCGTGAGCGTCTTGCATCCTGCATTTCGTCGAGTTGGAATCGCGCCATATTATAGACAGCCGGCGGATAGTCCGGATCGCGTTCCCGGACCGCCGTCAACAGTTCGCCGGCGGTATCGGTATCGCCGAGACGCCAGCGGGCCACGGCGATGGCGGTTACCAACCGGGGACTGTCGGGATGGGCCGTCGCTGCCTCGCTCAATACATCCAGCGCCGCGCGATCCTTGCCCGCCTCCAACAGGAACAAGCCAAGATATTCGGGCAGTAGTTCATTGTCAGGCGCCAATGTCACGGCACGGCTCATTGACACAATCGCTTCCGGCAACGCACCGTTCTTCCATTGCGCCATGGCCAGGTGCGCGGCAACCGCCGCGCTCTCCGGTTTTTCCGCCGCGGCCGCACGTAATCGTCGCTCGGCAAGCCGGAACCGGTCACGACGCAAGGCATTAATGCCGTCCTGCAAGTTTTTCTCGGCACTACGCGGTCCGCAACCAAACCCGGTCAGCAGCAAAACCAAAATAATCATCAAATAAAAACGAAAGCTGTTCATGCCCATTACAGTACACCATTCCGCCGGCTGTCGCAACCGATTTTTTACGTCCACAAATGGCGAATAGCCAAAACCACGGCATAGACTGCCGCCGGCGGCCATCCGGCCGCAACGTACAGGGTCCCCGCTACCGTCGCGTCAATCAAGGCGCCTATTTGAAACCATAGCGCTCCATCAACACTTAAATCCCGGCCCATCTGAGTGTATGCAACCATCCCTCGCAAAATCACGGCGCCGGCCAGGGCGGGCCGCCAGTCCTTGAACAGCCGTGCCAGGTAACTTATCGTGCCGGCCTGAAAAAAAATCGTTTCAAACCCGGCAACCCACAGAACCAATGCCGCCACGGCCATGGGTTCCGTCGGCGGCGACTGGGCAATCCAATGATCGATAGCGCCGGCGGCGGACAATTCCAGGCGCAACGCATCGAGACGGCGCACCATCGGAATCGCGACCAGCGCCAAGATAATGGCCGCCATTATGCCGGCGATCATACGGCGGCGATCGGGAAACAAGCCGTGCAACCCGCCATAACGGCCCCAGGCGGTCGCAGCGCCGGCAACCAGAATCATGCTCAGCAGGCCTGCCGGTATATACAAAGGTAACGGCACACCAGCCAACATCATTCGCGGCACGGCCATCGCGGTCACAAGCATGCCGACAACACTTGCCCGGCATAAATTTCGTTCAGTCAGATAATCTCGCATATTTCTAGCCAAAAGGCCGATCGGTTGCTTTATAGGGTAACCTTCGCTTCGCTTGGTTGCTTTAAAACCATGGCTGTAAAATATCAATCCCATCCGCATGATGCAACCATATTTCGCAAAGCAAGTGGCGCCTCGTGATTTAGCGGCACAATCAGGTTTTTCAGGAACATGAGAGAATCCGCCATCCATCGTTGTCCCGACATGTCCCGGCGTAGTTTGCGAACGAAGCCGGATCATCGTCACGATCGTCGTCGAATACCTGTGATAAGCGGGGTTGCGATAGCTGATTGTTGGCATGTCTATTGTCATAAGTTTCCGTCATTCCAATATTCCAACATTCCTATGGGATGCAGATGTCCGAACCCGAAATGACTTGAACTTTGTCGCGAATATGGTTCAATCAGCGATTCCGGGTAATACAGTGTTGGGCGCTGCATGAACAGACCACGTTTTCTTCCTTATTTCATCGCGAAAGACAGGGTAGAGAGACGAGACTTTTTTTCGATCCGTGAAACCATGACCATTCGAGCGGAATTTATTCAGGATTTAGATCCATGTGGAAAAAGAACCTGTTGATCATCTGGCTATCGCAGTTTCTGGGGTTGAGCGGATTTTTCTTTACCATGCCGTTCATTCCTCTTTACATACAGCATCTTGGCGTGACAGATATGGGTCAGGTTACGCTATGGGTTGCCGGCTATACGATCGCCGGCTATGCGAGTATTGCCGTTTTTTCGCCGTTCTGGGGTGTTCTCGCGGACCGCTTCGGGCGAAAACCAATGTTGTTGCGCGCCTTGTTTTGTAATGCGGTTATTATCGCGCTCATGGGATTCGCCCCAAGTGCGGGCGTTCTGGTGTTGTTACGTTGCCTGATGGGTGTGTTTTCCGGTTCCAGCAATGCATCTCAAACCCTGGTGGCCAGTTTGACGCCGGTGGAATTCAGGGGCACCGCACTGGGATTGCTGAGCGCTTCGATTTTCGCGGGAACGTTGTTCGGCAGCTTTCTTGGCGGCATTATTGTCGATGCGCTGGGATTTCAAGCCGCGTTCATGGCCTGTGCCGTGATATTTATCGCGGCGGGACTGCTGGTACTGTTTGGGGTGCAGGAACGGTTTGTCCGTCCGAAACGGATTGAATCATCTCGGCCATCGCGTTCGCCCCACCCCGCGCGCAACCGGCTCCGGTTCCTGGGGGTGGATTTACGTCCAATCCGGATGGCCTGGATGCTGTTGGTACTGACCTTGGTTATGGCTCTGGCGCGCAAGTTCGACGAACCGTACCTGACATTGCTGGTGCAGGAGATTCTCGGCACAACGGATCGCGCCGCAACCTGGACCGGCACCTTGTTCGGGTTCACGGCGGTGGCGGGCATCCTGGCCGGACCGGTGCTGGGATGGATGGCCGATCGGTTTTCCGCGCCGCGCGTGGCCATCGTTTCCGCCTTGCTGGCCGGACTTTGCATGCTGCCGCACGGGTTGGCCAGCACCTTGTCGGTGCTTTTCGTCGCGCGTTTTATGATGATTTTCTTTGCCGGCGGACTGGATCCCGTCTTTCAAATCTGGCTGGCAAAAACCACACCGGACAAAATCCGCGGCATTGTTTTCGGATGGGCATTAACCGCCCGTTGCCTGGGTTGGGTTCTGGCCGCCGCCCTAAGCGGAGTCGTGGCACGCTGGATCGGCTTGCGCTGGGTATATGCCGGCAGCGCACTTTTTTTCCTTTCGCTGATTCCCCTGATTCGGTATGTATCCCCCAAGGTAGGTCAAGTACGACGGCAAAAATGATAATTCACTGCTTACCGGCACGCCAAAGTTGACTTTTTACTTCATTTTTGGCACGCTTTCGTTTTTGACATGATCCCGCCACTCCGCGGCGGGTCACGGAGAGCAAGAACATAACGAGGATTGAAATTCACGGACGGATAT
>PWZG01000401.1 GCA_003567575.1 PVC group bacterium
CGAAGGCTGGATCATTTTGTTATGTTGTTTGACACGTAACGAAACTTGATTCCCGCTCATTATACGTTCTTGTCCATCCCAATGCAAATGGGGCGCGTGCGCGGGCGCTGCGAATAATCGCCGGGGTGTCGGGTGTCGAGTGTCGTTTGAAGCTGGCGCTATGTGGTGACAAATCGCCGGGGTTGTCATTGACAAGTGGCGCCAGATCGAGTATCTTCTTTTTTTGTTTTTCACGACATCGGGGCCGGTGAATGCATGTTTGCCGGGATTACAACAAGGAGACAATCAATGCAGCGATATGGATTATGGGTTGGCATGTTAACGGCAATGGTTATGGGATTCGGTGCGAATGCTTATGGGGCCGACGGCGGAACGGATGTGGGCATGGGGGTGCGCGCCATCTGGTGGCTGGCGCCGATCAGCGCGCTCATAGCGCTTGGCGTTGCCGCAATATTATACAAGAAAATGATGACGGCCAGTCCTGGAACACCGCGCATGGCCGAGATTGCCGGTTACGTTCAGGAAGGCGCCATGGCGTATCTGGGCCGCCAGTACAAGGTCGTCGGGGTGGTGTTCCTGGCGTTGGCCATCCTGTTCGTCGTGTTGTCGCTGCTGGGTATTCAGGATCCGTTTCTGCCGATCGCATTCGTTTCCGGCGGCGTGTTTTCAGCGCTAAGCGGTTATCTCGGGATGCGTACGGCGACCGCCGCCAGTTCGCGTACGGCACAGGGTGCCTCGGAAAGTTTGAATAAAGGACTTCAAATCGCTTTCCGATCGGGCGCCGTCATGGGATTGGTCGTGGTTGGATTGGGATTGCTGTTTGTCAGCGCCTGGTATCTCATTCTCGATAAGTGGGTATATACCGCGACCGCGATGCTGCATGGCCGCTCAATGTTCGGCATGACATTGGTGCCGGCGGGAACGACCGAAATCGAGAAACTGGTTCAGATCACAACGACAATGATTACGTTCGGTATGGGCGCCAGTACCCAGGCCCTTTTTGCGCGTGTCGGCGGCGGTATCTATACCAAGGCCGCCGATGTCGGCGCTGATTTGGTTGGAAAAGTCGAAGCGGGTATCCCCGAGGATGACCCGCGCAATCCGGGGACGATTGCCGATAACGTGGGCGACAACGTAGGCGACGTGGCCGGTATGGGCGCCGATTTGTTTGAATCGTATTGCGGCTCGATTTTGGCAACCTGCGCCTTGGGTGCGGCGCTGGCTGCGCAGCAACAGGCCGTTTTGACCGAGGCCGTCAAGTACGTTATCGCGCCGATGGTCGTGGCAGGCATCGGTATTTTGCTGTCGATCGCCGGTATCTTCCTGGTGCGTTGCAAGGAAGGCGCCAGCCAGAAGAATTTACTAAAAGCTTTGTTGATCGGAACCGGCGGCAGCTCCGTTCTGATGCTTATAGCCTCCGCTATCATGGCGTGGGGCGGCCTGATCAGTTGGGGCATATTCGGTTCGATTACCGCCGGTCTTATCACCGGCGTTTTGATCGGGCAATCAACCGAATATTTTACCTCCGATGAATACAAGCCCACGCGCGGCATTGCCGAACAATCAAAAATGGGCGCGGCGACAACCATTATCGACGGGCTGGCTACCGGCATGTATTCGGCGGGTTACCCGGTTTTGCTGATCGTCTTGGGAATCCTTTTCGCATTCGGATTGCCCGGCGGATTCAGCGAGCTTGGCATGGGCTTGTACGGCATCGGATTCGCAGCCGTGGGCATGCTCTCGACGCTGGGAATTACCCTGGCGACCGATGCTTACGGTCCGATCGCCGACAACGCCGGCGGTAACGCGGAAATGGCCGAACTGCCGCCGGAAGTACGCGAACGAACCGATGCGCTCGATGCACTCGGCAATACCACGGCCGCTACCGGCAAAGGATTTGCCATCGGGTCCGCTGCCCTAACCGCCATGGCGTTGATGGTGTCGTTTATCGAAGTCGTCAAGTCCTGGATCGCCAGATTCGCGAACGAAGCACCGGACGGAATGTTCATGGGCATGCAACGCGAGGAAGCGCTGGGCACCGAAATGATCGGGTTTATCGAAATATTCGAAATCCATCTGCTCAACCCGTTACTGCTGTGTGGTTTGTTCCTGGGCGCCATGTCGGCCTTCGTATTCTGTGCCATGACCATGAAAGCAGTCGGCCGTGCCGCCGGCGCCGTGGTTAATGAAGTGCGCCGCCAATTCAAGGAAATCGCCGGTATCATGGATGGATCCGCCAAACCGGATTACGCGCAATGTGTATCCATCGTCACCGCCAGCGCGCAGCGCGAAATGGTTTTGCCGGCGACCCTGGCCATTGTGATACCCGTCGTAACCGGCCTGATACTGGGCGTGGCGGGTTTGGTGGGCCTGCTGGCCGGCGCGTTGGCAACCGGATTCGTGTTGGCGACGATGTTGAATAATGCCGGCGGCGCCTGGGATAATGCCAAGAAATATATCGAAAAAGGTAATCTCGGCGGCAAAAAACTTCCGGACGGCAGCCCGAATCCGGTACATGCAGCGGCCGTCATCGGCGATACCGTCGGCGATCCCTGCAAGGATACCAGCGGGCCATCGCTGAATATTCTCGTCAAACTGATGAGTATGGTCGCCATCGTTTTTGCGCCGCTGATCGTGCGTTTCTCGCCCGTGATTCAAGAGTTGCTCGGACTGACTACGAAATAATGTCGCTCTCGTGAAAATCAGTTTCCTCGGTACCGGAACATCGGTCGGCGTTCCCATGATAGGGTGCGACTGCGAGGTATGCTGCTCGACCGACCGCCGGAATCGGCGGCGGCGAGCAGCGCTGCTTGTTGAGAGCGACGGACATTATTTGCTGATCGATGCTCCACCCGACTTGCGCGAGCAGGCGTTGGAATATCGCATGAAACGCGTCGACAGTGTGTTGATCACGCATGCCCACGCCGATCATGTATTCGGACTGGACGATTTACGTCGTTTCAATACGCTGCAAAAGAGCGCGATTCCCGTATACGGCGGCAAGTCCACGATCGAGGATCTGCGCCGTATATTTGATTACGTATTGCGTGCGCCGGAACCGGGCGTATACCGGCCTGAAATCATCTTTAAGGAAATTGCCGCCGGCCAACCGTTGGCTTGCGGTTCTTTGAAAATAACCCCGTTTAACGTCGAACACGGTAAGATGCCCACCTTGGGATACCGTATCGACGATAGCCAGGGTTGCTCGGTTGCGTATGCCCCGGACTGCAGCGCCATGAGCCGGACGGCAATCCGTGAGTTAGCCGGACTTGATGTCATGATCCTTGATGCGTTACGCGATCGTCCGCATGGAGCGCATCTGACCCTGAACGATTCTATCGCGTTGTTGCAACATATCGGCGCTTCCCGGTCGTTCGTCACCCACTTGTGTCATGATCTCGATCACGCAGCTACCGCCAGCCGTTTACCCGACGATATCGACGTTCCCTGGGACGGCATGACCATCACTTGGTAATCCCGTCGGTTCCATGATGTGTCGCACGTTTTGTTGATGAAGTTGAAGTAACGAAAGAGATATTATGCCACGTGGAGATGGGTTTGGATGGCGTCGTGATACGCGACCACGACGGGCGACCGATCCCTGGCGCGCTGCCCGCCGTTGCGGTCAATGGGCGTTGCCCGTATTGCCGATCCTGATTTTCGGCGGCGCGTGTACACTGGGTGGCGTTTTCCTGGCGCAACAACCGCCGCGTCTGTTCCGTTATACCATTGACGAAGTGATTATGGATGAACGGTTTCACGAAGTTGGTCGGGTCGTGCTGCTTTATGTCGGGATTCTTGTTGCCGGTCAACTTGTCAGCGCCCTCAGCCGGTTTTGGATGACGGTGGCAGGACAGCGATTGCTGCATAACATGAGAATACAGCTTTACGATCATATGCAATCGTTGCCTTTGACTTTTTTCGATAATCATCGTGTCGGCGATTTGATGGCACGCGTGACGGGCGATGTGCGGCAAGTCGAAAGCCTTATTTTGCATACCGGCAATTCGCTGGTACGCCAGATCTTCGGGATGGGGTTCGCGCTCTACTATATGACGCGCTATAGTCCGCTGCTGACCGTGCTGATTCTGATTCCCGTTCCGATTCTGGCGATCGGTGTCTACGTCTTTTCGCGTCGAATGCGCATTTTATACCGCGCGATCCGTGAATCGATGGGGGCCTTGAGTGCCAAGTTACAGGAGAATCTTTCCGGGATTCGCGTGATTCAGGCGTTCCACCGGGAACCGGTCGAACATGACCGGATTGCCGCAGTCAGTGTCGACGTCATGAATAGGTCCGTGAAAGCCTCCCGAACGGCGGCCGTCGTATACCCGATACTACGCCTTGTCGGTGCAAGCGGCGCCGTGATCGTCCTTGGCGCCGGCGCCGTGCTCATTTCGCGCGATGCCCTGACCGTCGGTGCGCTGACGGCCTTTTCAATGTATGTCGCCCATTTCTACAGTCCCATCAACGAATTTGTGCATACATTCGATACCATCCAACGCGCCTTGGCATCGGGTGAACGGATTTTTGAAGTGCTTGATACCGAATCCGATATTCGCGATCCGGCCGATCCCATGCCCATGCCGCCACCGCGTGGCGCCGTCACCTTCGATCATGTTACGTTCGCATATCCGGATGGCAAAATGGTATTATGTGATATTTCCGTCGATGTCCGCCCCGGCCAACGTATCGCGCTGGTCGGACGCAGCGGAGCCGGGAAAACCAGTTTCGTCAACCTGATCCCGCGTTTCTACGATGTCAGCGACGGATCGGTCAGCGTTGACGGGATGGACGTACGGCGGGTACGCCTGGCCGAATTGCGACAGTCGATAGCGATGGTATTACAGGAAACGTTTCTGTTCGATGGAACCATCCGGGAAAACTTGCTGTACGGTAATCTGAATGCCGATAGTGAAATGATCGAAACGGCCGCGCGCGTTGCCAATGCCCATGATTTTATCGAGTGTTTGGCGCAGGGATACGATACGCCCATCGGCGAACGGGGTGTTAAACTGTCCGGCGGCCAAAAACAGCGCATGGCGATCGCGCGCGCGGTTCTGGCCAATCCCCGTATCTTGATACTCGATGAAGCCACATCTTCCGTTGACGGCGAATCCGAACAATTAATCCATCAGGCATTGCAACGGTTGATGAAAGGGCGGACCACGTTTATTATCGCGCACCGGCTTAGTACGGTACGCAGCGCCGACCGTATTCTCGTTCTCGAAGACGGTCGTGTCACCGAAGAAGGCCCACATTCGGATCTGCTGGCCAACGCCGGTTGGTACGCTGATATGGCACGCCGCCAAATTGCGTTTGAAATCGGCGAGGATCTTTAGTCGCCAAACCGGCCGCGGAATACGCAACCTCATGAATCACGCATTCTTTTTCTCCTTTTTCTGTTGTTTTTTTTCTTTCGCGCTTAACTTGGGTTTTTTCATTTGCTCTCTTTTGCCCTTGTCTCGTTTTCCAGCATCCTTCATTTTTTTCCTCCTTATATCAGGCGCGTTTCATTTCCAAACGATGTGATCCCGGTTCAACTGAATCAATAATTAAAAACTCGTTGTCTACGGTTGCTTGCCTAGGTTTTCCGTCAACGATAACTGTATTTTCGTTCGTGCCCAGCAAGGGAAGATCGACACGCGCGGTGACAGAGTCTGGAATGTCGATTTCAATAACGAACGGTTTTCCCGGCCGGTTATCGATGCTGGCGGTTACGGCGCCCCTGGGAGTCGGCATGGTTAAGCGGGCGTTTTTCATTGGGCCGGGGCGTGGTTGAATCAATGTTTTCCGGAATCCCGGTTCAAGCGGGCGTATTCCCATAAGGAATCGCGGTATGATATTGGCGGGTGCGGCGCCCCAGGCATGGTTCCAGTCCAGGTTATGCTTGTATTTATGATCCCATGCCTCCCATGTGATGGTTGAACCGGCGTCGAGCATATGATGCCAGCCACGGTCATGCCGCGCGGTAATCAGCTCGAACGCGTAATTGCTTTCATTGTTCAGGTACATCGCTTCGAGTAGATATTGGGAACCGTACACGCTGCACGCCATACCGCGCGATTTGACGAAGGAAACGACGCTCTGCCGTCGTTCAGACGGTATCAAGCCGAAGGCGGCGGCAAACATATTACTGTGCAGGGATGCGTGTTGCGAACCCTCGCCGTCAATAAAGACGCCGCGTTCGCGGTCGAAGAGTAAGCGGTTGACGGCGGTTTGTAACCGTGCAGCCTGTCGGGCGAATCGATCCTGATCTTCGGCGCGTCCCAGGATCGCGGCAATGCGCGACATGATGACAAGCGCACGATAATGAAAGGCATTGACCACGGTATTCACCGGGCGCATTTCATGACCGTCGCGCTCGCCGGTTCCGTTTTCGGTAAAGGAACCGGGTGGCCAGTCAACGATATCTCTGAGGCCGTGATTAAAAATATAACGTGAATGATAAAGATGCAACCGTTCTTCGAATGCGCGCGTGCATTGCTCGGATTCCGTACTGATCAGGCCGTCGTCACGCGCAAGATCAATCAGGGTTTTGGCGCATAAATCGTCATAGTAGGCCGCGATGGATGTGGTGTCGCCGGTATACATCAAGTCGGCCCAGGCCATCAAAACGGAATGCAACTGCCATTCCGTCGGCCAGGTTGGATGTCGGAGCAGATACTCGTGCGTGTGGCGGGCAAGGGCATATTCCCGGTCAACGCAATAGTGACTGAGCTGATTAATGTAGGCATCCCCTTCATAGGGAATGCGTTCGCGGTCGCCGTCCACATAGATGCCGCAAAACGATGTTGCCTTGATGCTGTATTTGCATAAATCCCATACGGAATTCAACACGGTATCGGACGATTCGAATGACGATGCGGAATCGTTAAAAGGGTAATGCACCGCGATCTGGCGAACGGATGAAGGATCGATCCCGATCGCGTTTTCGATTTCCGCGTACCGGAAGGGATAGACTTCGCCGATTTCCGACGGCATACGGATGGCTGCCGGTCCCGTGTTGCGTTTGTCCGCCGGTATAATGATCCGGGTGGGTCCCCGTTGCGTTTTGCATGGTTGTGCGATGCGGATATATCGAACCGTGCCGGGCGGATTCCTGTCAATGCGGCACGTTTCCGACAATTTTTCGCCTAGATGAACAACCAACAGGTCTCGAGGGTGGGAATTCGCCGGCGGGACAAGCAAGGTCCCGAACGCGGCCCGCCCGAAGTCGACGCAGAGAGTGCCGTTATCCGTCATCCGCGTTGCAACCGGTGCAACGCATGTTTGGGTGAGCGGTTTAATTTTCATTGCATCTTCAGCAAAACGTCACGTTGATATTTCAAGCGTTGCGGCATTGATGCGGACGGGAGCATCAGTGTATCGCGACCAGACGTCGTCCTTGAAAGCGCAGTGAACCGGTCGCCAGACGTCGTAGTGCGGAAGGATATATCCTGTGTTCGCAGACTTGAATGCGGGCATGCAGCGACTCGGCGGTATCGTCGTTGCGGACCGGAACGGCCATTTGTTCCAGTATCGGCCCCGTATCGGTGCCTTCGTCAACGAGGTGGACGGTACACCCCGTAACCTTGACACCGTAGTCAAGGGCTTGACGCCAGGCGTCGAGACCCGGGAATGCCGGCAACAACGAGGGATGGATGTTGACAATACGGTTGGGAAAAGCCTTCAGCAGGCCGTGTTTGATGATGCGCATGAATCCTGCAAGCACAACGGTGTCGGCGCCGGAGGCAAGCAGTGCGTCCAAGTAACGTTGCTCACCGGGACCATCGAGTTTGGTGCGATAGGGACCGGCGTCGATATAAGTACCGTTGATACCGTAACGGGCGCCCTGGCGCAGGATGCCGGCGTCAGGAACATCGCTCAGCAGAGCTACCA